>JAPLIX010000103.1 GCA_026388865.1 Pseudomonadota bacterium
CACCGGCTTGTTTTTGCCGCGGAGGATGTTTGCAATCTGCGTCGCAATCCGTCCCAGAATCCTGTCCTGTGCGTCTACCAGATACCATTCCTGTATTATATCTTCTTTCTTCGCGCTATAGGTTTTCATGTAACTCCTCGGATTTAGTAAATTAAACAAAACAAATAGTATTTTAGCGCGTAAATGTCAAGAGAAAATATGGAACTTCTTATAATTATTATTCTTTTTACGTTTATTCCAGGGGCCGGTTCATTGCAGTCAGCCCCCCCGGGATGTTCATTTTAAGCGGCAGCAACGCTATATCAGCTTGCGGTTTTAATGATAGCTCTGCTGTTTTGGAGCATATCGTTAAAATCATCCTGGCTCAGACCTGCACCCATGGCTATTTTTTGTGCCCGCTCAAGGGTGAGCAAATCATCAGGTGCATGAGCATCGGTGTTGAGAATTAACCGCGCTCCATACTGCCGCGCAAGCTTTACGACATGGCCATTGGTGAGACTGTGACCTTTACGGGCGGTCACTTCAAGTGCAATATTTCGCTCCTGTGCCAGGCGGACATCTTCCTCTGCAATCAGCCCCGGGTGGGCAAGAATATCAACGTCTGATTCAAGGGCCTTGCGGTTGGTGCCCGGCCTGACCGGCTCCACAATAGTTTCGCCGTGAACTACAATAAGCCGTGCGCCCAGGCTGCGTGCTTCTTTTACTAACAGGGGGATGTCGTCCGGGTTGATATGGGTCAGCTCAGCGCCGGGGATGACCGTAATATGGTTAAGCTCTGTTGCCGCCTGCCGGCAGGCCTTGACAATCCGCGGAATCACAAAATCGTAATTGGATATATCAACATGATCGGTGATTGCGATTGCCTCGTAGCCGATCGCGGCCGCTCTTCTGATCAGCTCGGAGGGCAGCAGCTCTCCATCGCTCAACAGGGAATGGGTGTGCAGATCAATCATGGATGCCTCGCTTTTTTAAGCTGTCAGCTATAGTAATTTCCCACTCAAGGAATGAATGTGCGCGCGTTCAATCTTAACCAGCGCTGTTGTGCCTATGATACGTTCAGGGGCCATGCTGTTCACCACTTTGTTGGTCCGGGTCCTTCCTGCCATGTGCTCGGGGCTGCGCTGGCTTTTTTCTTCAAACAGCACTGGCAGGGTCATGCCGACAAGGCGCTTGTTTTTTGCGATGCTGATCTCCGTCTGTTTATCTTTCAGCGTTGTGAGCCGCTGAATCATGATTTCATAGGGTACTTTGTCAGTGAACCCGGATGCTTTTGTTCCCGGCCTGTCAGAATAGCGGAAAAAGAAGAGATCGTCAAACCCAACTTCAGCGACCGCGTCAAGCGTGGCCTGGAAATTCTCTTCAGTCTCACCAGGGAACCCGACAATCATGTCAGAGGTTATGCTGATGTCAGGCACCATTTTCCGGAGCGCTGCTATTTTTTTTAAATACTCAGCCGCAGTATACTTACGGTTCATGCGCCTGAGAACCCGGTCTGAGCCTGACTGCAGCGGCAGATGAATGTGCTCGCAGAGCTTATCAATGTCCCTGAACGCCTCAATCAATTCAGGGGAGAGGTCCTTGGGGTGCGAGGTGGTGAAGCGGATCCGCTCCAGGCCCGGTATTGCATTGATTGCGGCCAGAAGCTCAGGAAATGTTCTCTGCGGCGTGAGCGTCCTGCCGTAGGAATTTACATTCTGGCCGAGAAGCGTCACTTCTTTGACTCCGCTCTCTGCAAGACGGCATACTTCATCCACTATTTCCGTCATTTCCCGGCTTCGCTCAGGGCCGCGCACAAACGGCACAATGCAGTAGGAGCAATAGTTTTCGCAGCCCTGCATTATTGATACGAAGGACGTTATCTGATGTTTCTCGGGAACATAGGAACCAGCCGGATACATCTCGGCCCCGTTCATGTCCGTGCAGACAATTTTCTGCCGGCGGCCGCGAATCTGTGAAAGCAGGGCAGGTACTTTTGTCAGCGCGTAGGTGCCGACCACCAGGTCGAGCTGAGGGTATTTGCCCAGCAGCTTTTTCCCCTCCTGCTGGGCGATGCAGCCGGCAACGCCTATGATAAGCGCAGGGTTGTTCCGCTTCAGAAACTTGAGCCTTCCCAGTTCGCTGTAGGCCTTAACCTCAGCCTTCTCCCGCACGCTGCAGGTATTGATAAGTATTACCGACGCTTCATCGTAGGATGCAGCTGCGGTGTATCCCGAAGACTCCAGCAGCTTGAGCATGCGATACGAGTCGTAATCGTTCATCTGGCAGCCAAAGGTTTTTATGAAGACCGAGTTTTTCATGCGGTGCGTCGTATTATTTTGCTTGCGGATAATACTACAAAAAACTACTATTCTATACATCGTATTTGATGGAATGTAAAGTGAGCTGGCAGCTGAAGCACACGTGTCACATGGGAGAAACATGAAACAGTATCTACGGTTATTTATATTCTTAACTCTTGCCTGTTTTGCTGCCCTCAGACCAGCGGATGCTGCTGAAACGCAACGCAGGGCAGAGAAAGCACAAAACACAGCTTGCGATAAAAATAGTGCGGCAGAAAAAATATCCATAACGCAGCACAAGCTGAAAGTCAGCGGCAGGACGATTAAATACACTGCTACTGCCGGCTGCCTGCAGATTAAAGATGAAGCTGAGAAGCCCAGAGCCAATGTCTTCTATATCGCCTATGAAAAGAAGACAGGAGATGATAAATCAGGACGACCGGTTACCTTTGTCTTC
>JAPLIX010000579.1:0-1064 GCA_026388865.1 Pseudomonadota bacterium
CCTTGGTCTGGCAGACGACGTACGCGCGGCCATCTGCCACGGTAACATCAAAAGGTTCGCCGGAGAGGTCAATTTTACCGAGAATAGAAGGCGACGAGGGATTAGTAGCGTCAATGATTTCAAGAAATCCTCCTGATGATTGTCCCTCTGCCAGCAGCTCTGCTACATAAATTTTGCCGTTCTGGACAAAAAGCCCGTTGGCATATCCGGCAAGCGCTGTCTTTGATACCCGTGACGGTTTTTGGGGATTGGTGATGTCAAAGATCTGCACCCCGTTTTTCCCGGCTGCGACATAGGCGTATTGGCCCGAGCCCTGGCAGTCAATAACCCTGCCGAGAGAAATAAACGCCCCTGCCTGCAAAATGGACGTCCCGGAGACATCAAATATCCTTATGCCGTAATTAGAGTTGGCCAGGAACACATAATTGCCCTCTTTTGAGATGCCGAGGCTGTGGTTGCCGTCCACCGGAAAGGATTCAACCTGTTTCATGTTCTTAACATCAGTGACGTCGATTTTATAAAAGTCAGTGAATTCAGTGCACAGGTAAACAGCATTACCGGCTTTGGCAATACCCAGTACGCCGCCGTACTGTTTGTCTATATTATTAATATATACCGGGTTTTTAATGTCGGTCGCATCAACAATCACCAGACCTGCGACGCCGCCGGGTAGGTCTGGTAAAACTGGTTGCCGACGCTCGCCGGGCCGCTGAAGTGTGCCTGCTGAACCGGCTTCAACGGATCGGTGATATCAAAAATGTAGAGCCCGTCATGCTCGCAGCACAAATAGAGATACGTGCCGTTGATATACACATCGTACGCCAGGAAATCATCCTTGTTTTCAAAATCAGTGAACGAACCCTTGAGGACGATATTCGCAGGGTCTTTAATATCGACGATATAGAGACCGGTGCGATAGTCGGCAACATACGCATAATCGCCATACAGGGTGACATCAAAAACTTCGCCAGCCTTCGTGGCGCTGTCAAACAGCAGGGTGTCAAGCAGTTTTGGTTTTGCCGGATCACTCACATCAACAGTTGCCAGCCCGCCTTCGGTACAGG
>JAPLIX010000579.1:1119-4983 GCA_026388865.1 Pseudomonadota bacterium
CACTTCTTCTCAAGCCTTCGCCCGATGCCCGGTATCGGCAGGCTCCCGATTTCAGCGGGGTTTTTGATGTCGGTGATATCAGCAATGTAGAGCCTGGCGCCAATCAGGGAATAGAGGTAAGTGCCTGATTGCAGTGCATAGCGGGCTGAGCCGCCCAGGTTTGACTGGAAGGTGACCGAGCCGGTTACTGCTGCCAGCGGAGCGGGTGCCCCCAGGCAGATCAGCAGGAGAAAAGCAGTGCAGGATAAAAAAAAGTTTTTCAGGAATCGATAGTTGCGGTACTGGTGTTTCATGGCGAGCCTCCTCATGTGTGGTTAGTAGTTGGGGTGATTATGCGAGCATTCTATTACAATGCCGTGACGGTTTGCAATAGGATAATTGCTCTTTGATGCATAGGGGAATCCCCTATGGTGTGGTCGCGGCAATCAATGCGACAAGAGGCCGGGAGCTTTGAACAATTGACAAATTATTGACCGGAGTTTATACCTTAGTTGTCAATATAATCGCTGCTCAATAAAACTCGGGAACATCTTATCAGGATAGAGGGATACGGGGAACCGGATGCACACATTTTTTAAAAAACCTGTCAGCCGGCTCAGCATGAGAAGGCTCTCAAGGAAGGACGTCGGGCCGTTCAGGAGCGAAATCATGGACGTGCTTGCCCGCGCACCAGACCCCTATGCCTCCCTGAACTATCAGATCGATATTGAGCCCTGCAGGCAGCGGGCAAAAGCTATCGGCTCGGCAAACAAGCGGCACATAACGCTCACCCCGGTTCTTATCAAGCTCATCGCGCATGCGATCGAGGAGAATCCGCGCTTCAATCAAATCGTTCTTGGCGGCAGGCTCTACCAGATCGAGGATATTCATATCGCAAACCTGGTATATATTCCTGAACAGGAAGTTGTAACCAATATCATCCTCAAAAACCCGCAGCAAAAGTCTCTTAATGATGTTCAGCAGGAGTTGTTCTCGGCAATCGCGGAAGCAAAGGCCGATTTTTCAACCCCGCCGCACCCCCTGATTGATTTTGTGACCGGCCTCATCTACCGATACTGTCTTTACCGGCTCATTGGTCAGCGGCAGGTCTTTAAAGGTGTCTATGAGCGGGACCTTATTTCCAACATCATTCTTTCGGTCCACACCTATGCCACACCGGCAAATTTTACCATGCTAAAGGATGTCATACCGACACTGAACCTCACCCCGCGCATTCATGCCAGCGGCCCTTTCAAAAGGCCTGTGCTGGATAACGGTATCCTGGTTAGCCGGGAAATCCTTGAACTGCATGTCACTACTGACCACCGGATTATAAACGGTATTGACTCATACCACTTCGGCATGTCGCTGGAGCAGATCGCCGCCAATCCGGAAAAGTATTTCTCTTGATCATGCCGGCCGGCTGCCGCTCATATGCTGTTGTTATCAAGTCTCAGCAGCAGTGCCTCAATCTTCGCTGGCCCTCCTGAAAACGCAACAGCCCCCGAGTAAAAAGGCTCAGGTATGGTAAGATCAATAACAGTCCAGTGCTCCCCCGCAGACGGCAGCCCATTCTCCAGCTCCGCAGCCTCGCTGAGTCCGGCAAGGCCCTTTCCCGTTGCCTTGAGATAGGCCTCTTTTCTTGTCCAGCAGGTATAGAAGGCGGCTTTCTGCTGCGCGCCTGAGAGGCTGCTGACCGTTCTGTACTCCTGCACGCTGAGAAAGCGTTCGGCAAGAGCAATGAAATCAAGATTGTCACGCATGTATTCCACATCAATGCCGACCGGCTCACGCAGACGCACGGCAAAGAGAACAGCATCGCGGGAGTGCGAAAGATTGAAGGTAATCGGTGCGGAAGAGAAGGCCGCGGGCAAAAAGGGTTTGCCCTGGAGGGTGCGGGAAATTTGAATCGATTCCGGCCTGCAGTCAAGATATTTGCCGAGAAGGGCGCGCAGCAGGCCCCGCCAGGCTCCAGTTGGAGACGCCGAAGACGCGCAGGCGTCCGGCGCGCTGCAGCTCATCGGCGGAGAGGAGCCGGGTGTAGCGTTGGAGTGCCGGTTCATGTTCATTGGCCAGCGCGCACCAGATGTGGAGCGCGTTGTCTGCCAGGTGCGGTACACCGCGGGCCGTCCTCCAGTCTGTTACCGCATTGCTCATACAACCCCCGGTCACCTGCTACAGGATTTTCAGACACGCATGCCCGGCCAGAGAAACGGTCCGTTCGCATCGCGCCGATCGGGCATACGCCCATATTGAACTGAGCCTGGTTATCCATCAGCACCTGGCCGATATATCCTGACTCCAGCATGGCAAGATAGAGCGACTCGCTGCCGAATACCGGCTGCAGGGCATTCACCCGGGCAATGAGGAAGATGCTGAACCCCGCCTCTGCATAATAGGAGCGATTGCCCGGCAGATGGGCGCTCCTGATATCAGACGCCGGCCGCGTGCATATCCGGGACATGACGTGGAGGTCCGGATGATAATAATAGATGCCTTCCGGCACCTGCTCAACCGCGCCCTGTTTGATGTGCACATAGGTATCGACAGCATACATCCCGCCCGCGGACGGATAAAGATATTTTGCCCTGCCGGCAACAGTTTCCCGCTTGAGGAGCGCCATGAAAGCGGAAAAGGTATTGAACGGTACCGGCCTCTGGATAAAACTCCGCTGGGTGGAGCGCAGCAGGTATTCATTATGCAGGTAGGTAATTGGCGGTAGGGAGTCGTTAATCTGCTCCTGCGCAAATTTTCTCAAGTGCAGCTGGCGTTGGTGGAGGTCTTCATGTTCAGCGTCCGTGAGCGCGTTGAGCGCGGCAAGACGCGCGGCGGCGACTGCTTCAAGGCCGGCCCGTTCCAGGGCTGTGCCGGCGTAGCAGCCGGTAAGTCCCTGGCCGGTGCGGCGGATATATCCGGCAATGGTATCTGCCTGCTTCTCAGAGGCAGCGGTTGCTGCCGCGCTGTTAACAAAGCCGCCGGCAAGGCAGTGAACAAACATGTGGCTGTCATCAAGCTTGAACAGGTCGCGTACTTTTTCAGAACTTATACCTGCGATCGGGCAGAGACCGATAGAATAACGCCTCTGCCTGCCCATCAGCAGCTGGCCCATGTAGCCGGCATCAAGGGTAACCAGGGCCGTGCTCAGGGTGCTGTAAACCGGCTCTATGGCCGCGAGCTGGGCGACAAAAAAGAGACAGAAGCCGGCATTCTCCAGCATTTCGCGGTTTGCCGGGTGAACCATATCCGGGTCAAGCGTCTGGCCGGCAGCAACAGGGATGAGCGCGTGACGGAGAGGATGGTAGTAGTACGTACCTCCGTCTAAACCCTCAACGCGGTTATTACGGATATACAGATAGGTTTGAACTGCATTGAGCCCGCCGGCTGATGGATAGAGATATTTCTCTTGGCCCTGGACTATTTCCTGCTTCAGCTGCCCCAGAAACTGGGCGAATGAGCGCAGCGGCATTGCAGAGCTGGAGAAGGCGCGCCTGCATGAGCGGCCCTCATACGCTTCATCAGCAAACCTGACAAGATCAAGCTCAATAACATCATGAACGCCGGCAAGCTCCTGCCGCGCCGGTGTTGTGCGGGCTGCGGCTGCTGCAGCGAAAAGATCGCCCGGTTTTTCAATGGGTATAGCGGAAGCAACAGAGGTGGATTCGATATGCGTTGCAATGCCGCGGATGGTGGCATGGTCAAGAAATACCTCTACGGGGATGGTAATGCTGTTCTGTTTCTGCAGCCGTTCCGCGATCTGTATCAGGTTGAGAGAGGTTACGCCAAGATCAAAGATATCATCATCGGGTGAGATGCCTGCAATACCGAGAACTGCCGTGAAATGGCCGGAAAGCTGCCTGATAAGGCCGTTATTATTTTCCCGGCACG
>JAPLIX010000045.1 GCA_026388865.1 Pseudomonadota bacterium
CAAAATATATAACAAAGACTAAAATTGGGAGACGAGTTAAATATAAAATAAATTCGTTAATGCATTTGCGTCATCAACACTTTCAGGGGATTATGATTGATAAATTGATTCAGCTTTTAGGTTAAAGATCAAAATGTTGTAGCGCAGCACATTGAATGAGAGTGTAGCTTTAGTGCCCATATCTTGTGGTGGGTATCAAAGGCTGAAAAGTGAAGACTATGTATCAGATGTGCGAATAGTCATTCAAGTTAACCGATTGATGACTTCATCATGTAGTATGATTATTGTCTGATAAAGTTAAAACCATTGTTTTCAAAGCTGCCCGTTCAAATCCAAATTTTTACAAAAAACCAATATTACGCGGCAAGCGGTACTCGCTTAAGTATCTCTCCCTCTGCGCTTACCACAACTTTTTCAATCGGAATGTGCTTTCCCGCCACATCCATGCCCTCTTTCACCATCGCCGGCAGCCCCTGGCAGCAGGGCACTTCCATTACCACCACCATCACGCTTTTGACGTTTGCGGTCTTAAAAATCTGGGCAAATTTATGAATATATGCTTCCGCATCATCAAACTTCGGACAGCCGAGCAGCACCACCCTGCCCTGCAGAAAATCTTTATGAAACGCGGGGTATGCCACCGGTACGCAATCTGCCGCCACCAGCAGGTCTGCATTTTTTAAAAACTGCGCTGTCGGCGGCACCAGCCGTATCTGCACCGGCCAGTTGGTGAGCTCTGATGCTGCCGGCCCGGCACCTTCTGCAGGCTGGGCTGAATCCCGGCCTCTGCCTGCATGGTCAAAACTGCGCATTGCAGCCGACGGGCAGCCTGCATGCACAGGAGCTGAGGGTTTTTCATTTTGACGGGCTGCGGTGTGCAGGTGCTGCTCAACCGCCTCCTCATCAAACTCAGGTGCCTCCCGTTCCACTATTTTCAGGGCATCCTGCGGACATTCGCCCAGGCATGCGCCGAGGCCGTCGCAGTACTGATCAGAAATTAAGCGCGCTTTACCGTTCACTATCTGGATGGCGCCTTCGGCGCATGACGGCACGCACTGCCCGCAGCCGTTGCAGCGCTCTTCATCAATCTGTATGATTTTACGTTTCACGTTCATGGTGTTGCTCCATAAAAGCTATCAGCTCCCGGTCCCGAATCCCGAATTCCCGAAGGCTTTCGGGATTCGGGATTTCGGGATCAGCCTTCAGCAAAAAAGATTTTCTGCGCCAGTCTCCGACCGCTTTCCGTAAGAAAAGACTTCTCAATTATCGCAGCCAGCTTTTCCGCAGCACTAAGTGAGTCCTTCTGCTTCTCTTCCAGGTTCACGATCAGGTCGGCATCATAGAGGATCTTGAAGTTAGTCGTTTCCTCAGGCCGCGGATGATGATGATGGCCGACAATATCGCACACCTCATCAATCAGGCCCTGCTCCGCGCCAAGTTTTTTAAGGATGGCGCCGGCAACAGGCGGCCCTTCCTGTTCCTGATAGTGCGCGTCGCTGCTCTGGTATTTTCGTTCAGCTTCTGTGATACCGATATCGTGAAGGTAGGCGGAAATCAGCACCACCGCCATGTCACCTTTCTCATCTTTCACCATCTGCTCTGCATAGCGGGCCACCTTTGATGCATGGCCGATGCGCTTGAAGTCCTGGCCGAAATAGCGCTTCATCTCAATCGCCACCCGGTCTTTCAGCAGGTCTTTTCGCTGCGCGAGCAGCTCCGGAGGCAGCTCGCCGAGGCACTGATCAGCATACTGGCAGTAGGACGCGCAGCCGAAATCCATCCGCGGATTTATCATTTTATGGCCGCACTTTTTACACTTGCGGGCTGATTCATCCTTGAAGAATTCTATGCTGCTGCCGCACTGGGGGCATTTGTCTTCAAAGACCGCCTCCGGCCCCCAGTAGCGCGTGTCCTGACCGGGACATTTCATCGGTCGTCCTCCGTCCGTAAATGCGGATTTGGGAATGCGGATTTCGGAATATCTTTATTCCACACTCCGCACTCCGCATTCCACATTTTTCTTATCCCAATATTGCTTTTAAGTCCTGATCCGGTGTCGAGATGGGCATAATGTTAAAGTTCTTCACCAGCACGTCAAGCACCGCCGGGGTGATAAATGCCGGCAGGCTCGGCCCGAGGCGGATATTCTTAATGCCGAGATGCAGCAAAGACAGCAGGATCGCCGCAGCCTTCTGCTCATACCAGGAGAGCACCATCGACAGCGGCAGCTCATTCACTCCCACCTTAAATGCTCCAGCAAGAGCCATCGCGATTTGGACGGCTGAATAGGCGTCATTGCATTGGCCCACGTCCAGAAGGCGCGGGATGCCGCCGATATCGCCCAGATCCTTGTCAAAGAAGCGGAATTTCCCGCAGGCCAGCGTCAGCACCACGCAGTCCTTGGGTACTTTTTCCACAAATTCGGTATAGTAGTTGCGCCCCGGCTTTGCACCATCACACCCCGCAACCAGGAAGAAGTGCCGAATAGCCTTATTCTTCACTGCCTCAATAACGGTTCCGGCAACACCCATCACCGTATTTCTGCCGAAGCCGACGGTTACCGTCTTGCCATTGGTATCAGCGGCAAAGCCCGGCATATCCTGGGCTTTCTTGATGACCGGTGCAAAGTCCCGGTTCTTGATATGTGTTGCCCCGGGCCATCCCACCACACCGCAGGTATAAATGCTCCCTAAATATGATTCTTTAGGCCGCTGAATGCAGTTGGTGGTCATGACAATCGGGCCGGGGAAGTCGGCAAATTCTTTTGCCTGATTCTGCCAGGCGGTGCCGTAATGTCCATATAAGTGTTTATATTTTTTCAGAGTGGGATAGGCGTGCGTCGGCAGCATCTCGCCGTGCGTATAGATGTTGATGCCCTTACCGTCGGTCTGCTTCAGAAGCTCTTCCAGGTCTTTCAGATCATGCCCGGACACCAGTATTGCCTTTCCCTTCTTTGCACCCAGGGGAACTTTGGTCGGCACCGGATGTCCGTAGGTTCCGGTATTACCCGCATCGAGCAACTCCATGGCCCGGATATTTATTTCGCCGCACTTCAAGGCAAGACCCACCCAGTCGTTAAGGGCCAAATTTTTATTTAGCATTGCTGCCAGCCCCTCGTGAATATAGGCATAAACCGCGTCATCCTCCTGCCCAAGAATCTGCGCATGGTCTGCATAGGCGGCAACGCCCTTGATCCCGAACAGGGTGGTGTGCTGCAGGGAGAGAATGTTCGGGTCGATGCTGGGGTCTGACTTCAAGCCGACCTTGGTGCCCTGGTTAACAAGCCCATCAAAGTCTTTTGCCGGCTGGAATGCTGCAGGGCCATCTGCAAAATCTACCTTGCCGCCGGCAGCTTTCACTTTTTTCTTCAGGCCTTCGCGCAATTCTATGCAGCGATTGATTAACACAACAAATCGCTGCGCATCGAAATCAACGTTGGTCAGGGTTGAAAAGAGCGCTTGTACCGTGAAGACGTTGACCTCCCGGTCTTTCACCCCGGCTTTTCGCCCTTCTACTGCTACCTGCGACAGCCCCTTCAGTGCATATATTAGCAGGTCCTGAAGCGCTGCCACATCAGGCTCTTTGCCGCACACGCCGATTTTAGTACATCCTTCGCCCTTTGCCGTCTGTTCACACTGATAACAAAACATACTTGTTGCTGCCATTGTTCTTTCCTCCTTAATAATAAGTTGTTGTTGTATATTGCTCTTTGTGGCTCGTTCTGTTCCTGTTATATGTACAGTATAACTGTTAATAGAGAATATCTCCTTGACTAAAGTCAATACTTCATTATTTTTTTAATTCCCTGTTAAGCGACCAACCTATTCACCTCTCCTGCGGTGAGCGCAGTCGAACCGTCACCTTTTTACCCATTCACCTCTTTACCTCTTTGTCTCTTTACCTTTTTACCTCCTGACATCTTAATCCACCTTGACTTAGGTCAAACATCAGTGCTATTTTTTTAACTTTAAGGAAAATCTATGGATATAATAAAACAGATTTCTGCAATACCGCTGTTCCAGGGACTTGCTGCAGACTATAATCAGCAGATTGCCTCAATAGTCGTTAATAAGCATTACCAGCGCGGTCAGACCATCTTTTCCGAGGGAGACGATGGCAACGGTTTTTATGTGGTTGCATCCGGTCGGGTTAAGGTGTTCAAGCTGTCCCATGAGGGCAAAGAACAGATTTTGCATATTTTGGGAACCGGGGAGCCGTTCGGAGAGGTGCCGGTTTTTGCAGGCGAACATTTTCCTGCTCATGCTGAGGCTATGGAAGAAACCCGGGTGCTTTTCTTCCCCAGGGCGGCCTTTGTTGAACTGATTAAAAAAAATCCCTCCCTTGCTCTCAACATGCTCGCCATGCTGTCCCGGCGCCTGCGCCGCTTCAGCTCCCTGATTGAAGACCTGTCTCTGAAGGAAGTCCCGGGCAGGCTTTCCGCCTACCTGCTCTACCTGAGCGAAACAAAAAGCCAATCCATCAACCTTACTCTTGACATCTCCAAAGCCCAGCTTGCAAGCCTCCTGGGGACGATTCCCGAAACGCTTTCGCGCATTCTTGCACGGATGAGTACTGAGGAACTGATAGAGTCAGATGGACAGCGGAGCATTAAAATTCTTGACCGTCATGGACTGGCAGAACTTGCAAGCGGAGAGCGGCGGCTGGCATAACAAAAAGGTTAAAAGGCCCTATATATCTTTTTACCTTTATGAATATTTCTTCTGCTTGACCTAAGTCAAGCAAATATCCTTTAACGCGCATATACTGTAACCATACAATGCAACCTGCCCCGGAACCTTATGCTGCAATTATTAGATGCCATTAAATCCAGAAGAAGCATACGGGCATTTGAAAAGAAAGTCCCGCCAAAAGGAATAATTCAAGAGTGCCTCGAAGCAGCAACCTGGGCGCCCAGCGCCACCAACCAGCAGCCGTGGGAATTCATCGTTCTGACCGGCCATGCATTAAAAAAAGTAACCGCAATAATTCTTGAGCATTTTGCGGAACGGATGCAGGAAAGTACTGCATTCGATAACGTGCCCGAACATCTTGCCATACGGCAGCAGGAGATTTTTGCCGCCCTCATGCAGGCAGGGGATACGGCAGGCATCGAAGCACAAGACATCTTTCAGGGAAGCCTGCGATTTTTTGACGCGCCGGTCGGGGTTTACTTTATAACCTTTAAAAAAAATGATCATCAGTACCGGCTGAGCACTGCCGCCGCGCTCGAAAATTTTCTGCTGGCAGCACATGCGCAGGGCCTCGGTACCTGCTGGCTGACGGTGACCGTGGTCTGCGAGGAAGATATAAAAAAGCATCTGAGCATCCCGGATGACAGGGAACTGCTGGGCGGCGTGGCACTCGGCTATCCGGCTGTTGGTTCTTCGCTCAACACCTTTAAAAG
>JAPLIX010000077.1 GCA_026388865.1 Pseudomonadota bacterium
CGCGCGCGACGCAGGTGCTGCGGCAGCAGCTGCCCACCAGCAGGGAGCGCTTTTTTCAATTAATCATCCTGAAGCCATCCTTACCAGCTCCTGGCAGTATCCTGTTTCTCCAGGGGCAGACAGCATCGAGGTGTGGAACACTATGTACCGTTTCCCCAGCCGCAACCGGCGCGCGGGGCATCTTTTCTGGGACAACCTGCTGAAAAGCGGCCGCCGCATTCCGTGCGTCGGCGGCAGCGACACGCACCAGCTGGTCAGGTGGCAATCAAGGCTGTTCAGCCACGGCAACCCCACAACCTGGATATACGCGGCTGAGCATAGCGGCGCAGCGCTTATCGCAGGGATCAGGGCGGGACATGTTTCTGTAAGCTACGCTCCTGACGCCCCCCGGCTCGATTTTTCAGCCGCTATTGACGAGGACGGAACAGATGATGTGATGATGGGGGACAATATTGTTGACACTGATCGCGAGGTTTCATTCATCGTGCGGTCAGGCAGCAATGGGCAGAGCAACACGACGACAAGCTTTGAGCTTGGCACTGCTCTTATCTCAATGGTGGCGCGTGGCCAGTTGAGCATGGAAGAGATACTGAGCGCTGCTGCAATAGGTGATGACAGTAATAAGCAAAGCCTGCGTGGCGCTTGTGTTTATAAAAGCGGGGCTCTGTTTAAAGCGTGGATTGTAATGGGCGATGAGCAGTCGTTCACATTCAAAGACCGTCCCGGAGCGGGAGACTGGTATCGAGTGGAGCTTATCGGCAAACCTGATGCCACCCTGGTTCAGCACCTTTTATACGGCCGGGTCCTGGCGCTTACCAACCCCATATACTTCGGCTTTCAGGAGTGATATTCCCCTGCATTGATTTACTGCTGCAATCCGTTTCCTCCGCGGTGGATTTCTGAAATACAGGTTATTCCCAGGCTGATTAAAAACATTCAGATGCAAGGCACGCGACATCACAAGGAATGAGGCGTACTTTATAGTACGCTGCAATGACGAGGGATGAGCGCAACACAGCAGATGGGTGTTTTTCAACAGCCTGTCAGGTCAGGATGACCACCGGTTCCCGCAGAACCAGTTGCACAGCTTTCCGGGCCTTAACCGCAAGCTGGGGATGCGTCCCTTCCAGGGCAACAATCTGGCGCAGGTTATCAGCCGTGCGAAAGACAAGCATTGCCAGGTCCCCCTCATCAACGGAAGTCAGCCGCATCACGTCTTCCCAGCTCATCCCGCCCGCCCACGCATACATGGCGACAGCCGGCCAGAACTGAACGAGCGGAACGTCAAAGCCATGTTTCTTGTTCAGGGCCATCAGGTCATCCAGCGCTTTTCTCATTTTTGCAAATGCTTCTGCAAGTGACGCCCTATCCCAGGATAGTGCTGAATCAATTTGCAAATCCCTGAATTTGTCATTCACAAAGGGAGCAATAACACCGCACAAAAGCTCCGGCTTCAAATCGTTCAGTATGCCTTTGCGGATAAGCTCCGCGATCATCAGGGGCTGGTCGATGCGCAGCTGCGCCGCCCACAGGCCGTCTTCTGTAAGCTTGCCGTCTTTGCCGGCAAAGCCGTTCAGTATTACAAACTGCAAATGCCGCTCAAATTCTTTCCATAAGGCATTGCGTGCGTCCTCAAGCTCCAGCGTGGCCTCGCGCACCCGTTCCACGTTTTTGATAAAATGGTTCTTTTTACCTTCGTGGCACTGGGAAAAATGTGAACACACTTTACAGGGAAGCTCTTTAAGCTCTTTCTCAAGGTTTTTAATGCGCTCAAGCAGCTCGCTAAATTCCTGCTCGTGCTCTTTCTCAAAAGCGCGGGGATACGGCAACGGCTCGTAGTGCACCGCGTCGATCGTGGCGCGAATTTCAGCCCACTCTTCCGCTCCCAGGTCTTCCGGCAGCAGGAGCGATCCGTCTAAAATATGCTTGATTCTGCTCATGGGGATTTTTGATTTTTTAATATTTCCGAGGCGCGCCTTGATGGACCCCTTCAGCTTAAGGCACTCGCACACTGTTTCTTCCCGGTCCGTCACGATGCCCAGCGCGCAATAGAGCTTCCCGTTGTTGTCCTGAAAAAGCTTTCCCCGGTATAGATGCTGCTCCTTGAACAGCTCCTCGACAAACGTCCTGCGCCGCTTTTCCATTTTCCCCAGCAGCTGGTACCCTTCTTTTCTTTTCTGCACCAGCTGAATGATATCATCATAGCTTTCACAGCCGCATCCTTCCATTTTATGCATCAGCTTGCTGACCAGGTCTTCGCGCCGGTCTTCAAGGCCTTTCAGCTGGTCCATATTCTGGAAAGTCGCATATGAGTAGGAAAGCAGCTCCCGGATTTCTTCCGGTGAGTGGCTTAACAGCAGATTCAGCGCCATGGAAAAATTTATTTTAATCTGGCTTTTGATCGGCTCGGGATGGGAGTCAAGCAGGGCATCAATAAGATGGGGGTTTTGAAACGGGCCGTGGACCACCAGGGCAAAGCCGATTTTATCTTTTCCCCTGCGGCCTGCCCTGCCAACCGCCTGGTGAAGCTCCATCGCGGTCAGGTCAACAAATTCCTTGCCGTTAAACCGGTCGCTCTGCACCAGGACCACGGTCCGCGCGGGAAAATTTACTCCCGCCGCCACTGTTGAAGTTGAAAATATCGCGTCGAGATAGCCTTCATTCATCAGCTTCTCAACAACAATCTTCCAGTGGGGAAGCTGCCCGCCGTGGTGGGCCCCTACCCCATGCTCCCGTATCCAGGAAAGCTGGGAATGATTCTCCAGAAAAGGGTATTCTACAATCAACCCGGAGATGCGCTCCTCAAGCTGCTTCCTGCGTTTAAGAGTCA
>JAPLIX010000267.1 GCA_026388865.1 Pseudomonadota bacterium
ATCCATCAGCATCGGTGACCTGACCGCTTTTGTTGCTTACGCAGGCACCGTATCAGTAAATCTCGGAGGTTTTTTCGACACCATTATTAATGTCCAGCCGGCGCTGGTATCGTTCAGTCGCGTGATCGAGATGTTCAGGGTTATCCCTGAATATGACAAAGACGGACTGGATAAACACTACCTTGTACCGGCGCATTGTAAGGGTGAAATCCTGTTTGATAATGTAACCTTCTCATATAAACCGCAGGAACCGGTACTGAAAAATATCTCCTGTACCATTCATCCCGGAGACATCATTGCTCTCACCGGCTTGACCGGCGCTGGCAAAACCACTTTTATCAACCTGATTTTGAAATTCAATCTCCCCCAGAACGGCACGATATATCTTGACGGCAATAAGCTCAGCGACATCGACCCGCGCTGGCTGCGCTCCCAGATCGGCATTGTAAGCCAGGATATTTTCCTGTTCAACGATACTATTGAACATAATATCAAGTACGGCAATCCTCATGCTCCCTTTGAAGAGGTTGTTCATGTTGCACAACAGGCTCACATTCATCACGAAATAGAGCGGTTTGAAAACGGTTATAACACGATTGTCGGGGAACGCGGCATCAAGCTTTCGGTGGGCCAGAGGCAGCGAATATCGCTTGCCAGGGCATTCCTGAAAAAAGCACCCCTGCTCATCTTCGACGAGCCGACCTCGGCGCTTGACCCTGAGACAGAAAACCTGCTAAAGGACTCTCTATGGCAGCTTACCCGTGGGCGGACAACATTTATTATCACGCACCACCAGTCAAGGGTTGACATTGCCACCAGGATTTTTCATCTCTCAGAGGGCGGGATTCTGGAAAGGCCTTTCAGGAATGTTTAGCAGCCTGTTTCAATGACCCGGCAGATGTAAGTAAAAGACATCACTACCTACGCTGCGTCTTACCGCTTTATAAATCCCTTCAGGCTCTCCATAAACGCTTCAATCCAGTTGAGGTAATGGCGGCAGTACATGAGCGGTAAAAATGTCTTTTTGTCCAAGGAATAATTGCGCCGCATGTATGACGGCGTTGGGAAAATCAGCTGCAGCAGCAACATCATTTTTTTGCCGCCGGTTGGAGCCCCGGACAGGTATTGCTTCAGCAGCACATATGGTCTGAATTGCTTCTTGAGCGCCTGATTGAATGTTTTCTTTTCACCTTCAGACGGCTCCGGCCACGCCGATACATCACGGTATTTTTCAGGCAGTTTGAGGCCGGTCCAAAATGCTGCAAGCTCCAGAGCAGCCCGCACTGCAAGCACAGCCCCCAGATCGGCGCTTCTTTTTTTTACTTCCTCCCACATTCCTACAGCAGTTATTTTTTGCGCCAGCATGGAGATGTCATAAATCCAGCTCAAACGGATGTCCCTGGTATGATGCAGCAGCATATGCAGGGAAGCATATACAAGGGCATCCACCATATCAAGCGCCATAAATGCAAGCTCTTGCGTAGTAATTTTTTCCGCCCGTGCAAACAGTTCCTCAACGTCAATTACGCGCTGGGTGCCAAAGGACTTGTGAGGGTACCAGTGCAGCTCTATAAACAGGGTGTCACCCACGCCGTTGTCATAGAACATTTTTTCTTCAAACAGTATCTCCTGCAGCAGCTCAAACCGGTGTGTCTGAGCCCTGAATCCCATATTCTCGAGCACGGTTCGCGCCTGCAGGAAATCTCCGGGCCGGATGATGATATCAATGTCATCAAAGGGCCGTGCCGCAGGGTGCGGATAAACCGTATAGGCCAGCGCAAACCCCTTGGCCGCGAGCAGTGTGATACCTTGAGCTTCAAGCGCCGCAATTATTTTTTTAAGGTGCCGCCCTTTTTGCAGCAGCCTGATGTTACTCCCTAAAAAGCTGTTTCTGAGGCAAGCAAGTATATCCGCAGGAGGCTTGCAATAGTGCGGCAGGTGCCCGATGTTCCAGTACAGAAGCGGCATGATCCAGTGCGGCCCCAGCAGTGAGACAAGCTGCTGCCAAGAACTTGCAGCCACATCCGGCATTACCGGCGTCTCGTTGCGCAGGATGGATATAATATAGGCAAGTAAGCCAGCAGGTATTTGCAGAAGAGCGTTTGACGGAGACCCTGCCAGGGATAGTGTCTCATGGAGTCGTGTAATTTCCAGCACCAGTGATGCAGCACCTGAATGAACATTAACTGTGTTTATTTTTTGCTGATTCATGGTGCGCTATAGTGCTGTTCGTAGCTTTGTGCCGGCACGCAAGGTTTTACCGGCGGGTTCACCGGTATTCTGACGTGAAAGCCCCGTCCCGAAAGCTTTCGAAATATGCGGTGATACAAAGGTATGTATAAGAAAATAATTAATTGCCAGGGAGCCCCGCCCTGTTAGCGTGGAGTTTCACAATATTTATGCCGGTAACATGATCATATCATACCTTCTATTTTCTCAAGTTCCTCCCAGAACCTGCCGGTAAGACTCACCTTGAGGATGTATGAGGGTACAGACCTTGCAAGATTAGATATATTGTCAAATATCTGTGTCCTCAACACCCGTTTATCTTCCCTGTCTAACTGTGCCATTATTTCAAAGTTAAACAGCGAAACAAACACATTGATGAACACCGCTGCCTGAGCCTGTTTAAGTGGAATAAGTTTATCTTCACTTGATTGATCAAGGAATGCAATGGCAACAAGCGGTACAGACTGCTTTACATTCCATGTTGCAGCGTTATTACCCAGCAGGTACTCGCTCCACGTAGGGAAAGGGTGTGCCGCATACTGCTGCGGGCCGACTCTGACAACGAGCGTTTCATCGTCGCACAACGGCCGCCACGGCAGCGGAATCCGTTTACAGCATGTTGACTTGCCGGTATCTCCCCTGGCGCACAGGACAATACCCTTGCCGCTGTTTTCAATCAATGCTGCATGAAATGGGATACCGCCATTTTTTTGCACCTGTAAATACATTATTTTCAGGAGGTCCCACATGGCAGTAAATTCTGATAACCGGTCTTTTTTAACTCCAAGGTCATATATGATATCCAGCGTTTCAGGATTCATTAAATAGGTTGAGTTCCTGATCGCACCTGTCACCCAACCAGCTGCCGTAAGTGTCTGGCAGGAATTCCCCTCTGAAATTTTTTCGACTGGTAGTTCAACATGTTTTAACTCGCTGGTGCCGCACGTTACGATAACCC
>JAPLIX010000083.1 GCA_026388865.1 Pseudomonadota bacterium
AGTCTTCATCTCCACGGGAATTCCTCTGGGAGGCGTAGCAAGCCTGTGTTTTGTGCAGAAGGGAGAGTTTAAGTATAAATTGATCAGGTTGGATCAGGTTGGCGCGCCCAGTGCATCAGCCATCGGAGCAATAAAGGTTCAATAAACTGCAAGCTTGTTTTTATATTTCCCCTGAGCACGAAACGATAATGCAGGAAGCATAACAAGGGGCTGTTACCTGGCGGCAAAAGTAGATACATCGTATCAGCCTCAGGACAGCCCTCTGTATGCCTTGTGAGTCGCTGTTAAAGCTGTGCGCCGCAGGTCCATGTTTCCGTGAGCACGCTGTCCTTGTGCCGTAAGAAGGCCCGCATCTCCACCAGCGGCCTTCTGTCGGGCACGATCTTATCAACAATGGTCGGGTCATTTTCAGGCTTCACGGTAAAGACAAGCCGCCAGCCGCCGGTAACGGTATTTTTATATACCTGCTGCTCCAGGAGCCGTCCGCCGGTTCCTACGTTGACAATGCCTTCCACCGGGTCTCCCGCCTTCAGCTTTTCAAGTTTGCTGCCTTCAAAATCGACAATGAATTTTTTCACACCGGGCTGCTTCGGAGTTTCGGTCCTTGTTGCGACAACGCGGCCCGCGGGCGGGCGCTTCTGATCCGGGTAGTGCCAGCTTAAGGTGTATGCGAATGATAGCGGCTGCCCGACAGGTGCTGCTGCCGGCCGCCAGAAGGCAACGATGTTATCATGGATTTCATCATCAGTAGGGATCTGCACCAGCTCAACCCAGCCCTTCCCCCACTTGCCTTTAGGGCTACACCAGAGGCTCGGGCGATAGTCATACCGGGCCTCCAGATCCTGATAGTGATCAAAATTCAAATCACGCTGGACAAGGCCAAAGCCGGCAGGGCTGTCTGCCTGAAACGCGTTGACCCAGAGCCCCTTGGGGTTGAACAGCGGCCGCCACAGCCATTCGCCGTTTTCCATGTGAATCATGAGGCCATCTGAATCGTGTATTTCAGGCCGGAACCAGTCTTTAGGCCGGATATTAATATTTTCACCGTAAAAGAACATGCTGGTCATGGGAGCAATGCCCAGCTTGTCAACATCCTTGCGCAGGAAGATGGTGCACTGCGTATCCATAAGTGTTTCCTTCCCCGGCGTGATCACAAATGAGTACGCCCCTGCCATTCGCGGGCTGTCAAGCAGGGCATACACGGTTATTTGGGTATCGCCGGGCTCGGGGCGCTTCACCCAGAATTCACGGAACCAGGGAAACTCCTCACCTGAAGGCTGTGCCGTGTCAACCGCGAGGCCGCGCGCTGAAAGGCCGTAGTGCATTGCTTTGGCCACGGCCCTGAAGTAGCTTGCCCCGAGAAAAACCGCCGCCTCATCCTTATAGGTTTCGTTATTCAAGTTGTAATGAATTCTGAAGCCTGCAAATCCAAGGTCCTGGGGAATTTTTGCCTTAAGCTCCTGCGCGCTTTTTTCATAGATTTTTCTTTGCGCCAGTGAGACTTGTCGGGGATGAAGCGGATATCACGCAGCTGATCATAGGTGATTTCAAGAAGCCATTTCGGCATCTTGCCCCGCGGGTCCTCATACGCCGCGGAAGAAAGCCTTTGGGCCTTCTCGACAACATCTTTAAAGCCGTACTCCGGCTTCGGCGACTGCTGCGTCTTTTTTGTGTGCTTGTCTTTTGCCCTGGCATGGATGTCCGGCGAGAAAGCAAAAGATATAAAACCGAGAATCGCGAAGAACAAAACAGTTTTTGATACACGCAGAGCTGTCGTTGATAGCGTTATGTTGTGCATGGGCATTTTCATAATCCTTTCCTGTTTCCTGGTGAAGAAATAAGAATAGCTTTTCATTATGCCGGCTATAAGCTTTCCTGCCGCAGTTATTGCTGCTCCCAGCAGCAGGTGTAAATTTGTATACTATACTAACTGTTTTTGCTGAGTCAAATATGATTTTAATTTTTATCTTTCAGGGAAGATGTCGCACCGGCACTGTCGCATATAATTTTTCCGTCACGCTGCGCTGCTGTATATTCCCGGCCCTTATAAACCAGGCGCTTCACAGTGAGCGTTCCCTTTGGCAGAAAAAGCGTATCCGGGATGACAAGGCTGCCATTTTGCATGGTAAGGCCAAGGATTTTGTATGCGGTAAAAAGCATGCGGGCTGCCGCACCAGTGTACCAGCTCCATCCCCCGCGGCCGGCGTAGCCATAGCCAT
>JAPLIX010000509.1 GCA_026388865.1 Pseudomonadota bacterium
ATGCGCATCTTAAAAACAGGTGACAGAAATTTCCCCCGGCTGTTTAAGGGAATTGTGACGCGGGGAGCCACTGCAGCAGAAGAGGTTGAGGCAACGGTGCGGTCAATTCTGCAGGACGTGAAGACCGGAGGTGATGCGGCACTGATCAGACTTTCTGAAAAATATGATAACAATAAAATCACTGTTAAGAATCTGCGCATAGCTGAACGAAATATTAAAAAAAGCCCTCAGAAAATCCCGGCTGCTGACCTCTCATCCCTGACCAGGGCCTGTGGACGGATAGAAGCATTTCACCGCCGCCAGCTCCAGCAATCGTGGATATGTACGGACACTCCCGGGGAGATAGTCGGCCAGATGGTGCGGCCTCTGGAGCGGGTTGGGATCTATGTTCCGGGAGGTAAGGCGGTGTATCCTTCCTCGGTATTGATGAATGCCATCCCAGCCAGGGTGGCAGGAGTGGCGGAAATTATCATGGTAACGCCGGGCTCTGGGCATGGCATTAACCCGGTTCTCCTGGCAGCTGCAGACCTGTGCGGTATACGCAGCGTGTTCCAGATAGGTGGAGCACAGGCAATCGCGGCCCTTGCCTACGGTACCGCGTCAGTGCCGAAAGTGGATAAAATTGTCGGGCCGGGGAATATTTACGTAGCGACCGCAAAAAAACTTGTCTATGGAGACGTTGACATTGATATGATCGCCGGCCCCAGCGAAATACTCATCATATCCGATGGCAGCGGCTCCCCTGAATGCGCTGCCGCAGACATGCTTTCCCAGGCAGAACATGATGAAATGGCATGCTCCATCCTGGTAACTACTGACGAAGGTTTTGCCCGCCGCGTGGGAAAAGAACTTGCCGCGCAGCTCAGGAAGCTTAAACGAACAGCGATTGCCGCGCGTTCGCTGGAAAACCATGGAGCAATTATTATAACAAAAACATTATCGGAAGCAGTGCAGCTTGCAAATGACGCAGCACCTGAACACCTGGAGCTGGCCGTAGCTAATCCGTGGGATCTTTTGCCGCAGATAAAAAATGCCGGCGCCGTATTTCTTGGTCATTACAGTCCGGAGGCGCTGGGTGATTACCTGGCAGGGCCAAATCACGTGCTGCCCACGGGCGGAACAGCCCGCTTCTTTTCACCGCTCTCTGTGGATGATTTTTTGAAAAAGACCAGCCTTATCTCTTTTACCCGGGAAGCGCTGCAGGCAGTAGGGCAGGATGTTATACGGATTGCCAATGCCGAGCATCTTGACGCTCATGCCAGCTCGGTAAAAGTACGGTTGAAAAAATAGCCGGCAGCTATGAGCCGTCAGCCTTCAGCATCGAGCTTACCAGGGGATTCGCACATACCATAAATAATTCAAAGTATAGAGATTGGATTTTCAAACCTTAAAAACATTTCCGGTACTGCAGCGGGCCTATCAAATATCTCAGGAACTCGGCACTTCCATCTACCTGGTGGGAGGCGCTGTGAGAGATATATTGCTGGGCTTTTTTGATGGAAAAGATTTTGATTTTGTCCTTGGTGAGCAATGGCAGGAGGCTGCCCTCCTGTTTGCGCAGAAAGCACGGGGAACAGTCATTCCCTGGGATTTTAATCAGATACGGATAGTTGTCAGAGAAAACGGCAAAACGGTTAGCGTTGATTTTGCGGGCTTCCGGGGGGAGGATCTTACCAGCGACCTGCGAGCGCGTGATTTTACCATTAATTCAATAGCACTCTGCGTGGAAAGCCTCTTCAAGGAAGAGAACCCTGAGCTTTATGACCCGTTAAGAGGGTTCATCCATTTACAGCAAAAAGTACTGCAGGCAGATGGAGAGGCTACCTTTGACCATGATCCACTGCGGATACTCAGGGCAATCAGATTTTCCCGGGCATTTAACTTCTGCATAGAGGATGCGACTAAATGTTCGATGCAGAAAAAAGCGCGGCTTCTGAGTGAGGTTGCGCAGGAGCGGGTGAAACGAGAGCTGTTTGCCATTTTTCATCTCCCCGGTGCTGACCGGGCCATTCGAGAGCTGATTGAACTTGGAATCATGCAGCCCCTTATTCCGGAATTAGGGCAGTTCCCGGCCATTCAGCAGGGCCCGCCGCATCAGTATGATCTCCTGCAGCACTCATTGAAGACGGTGGAGTGTCTTGTATCCATGATAGAGCATCCGGAGAGAACAGGTAAGAAGTACGCAGCCGCCATACCGGAGCATCTCCATGAGTATATCGAAGACGGCGTTATAACACGGCGGGCGCTGCTCATCTGTGCCGGGCTTCTTCACGACAGCGGGAAAGTACCAACACAGACCATTGAGGGGGAAAGGATCAGGTTTTTACGCCATGAGCAGGAAGGCCTGAACATCAACCAGCACATTGCCCGGCGTCTGCTTTTAGGCAAACGGGCACAGAGAATCATTGCAATCATAACAGGAAATCATATGCGCATTCATCAGCTGGCAGCGCTTCAGGATATCAGTGAGCGGGCAGTACGGCGCTTCCTGCACGATACGCAAGAAGCATCGCTTGAGGTGCTCCTGCTGGCGCTGGCAGATGTGCAAGCGACAAGCAGCGGGGAATTGTATCGGGATGTAAAAGACCGGGTCGAGCAGCTGGTGGGAAAAATAATGGAGACATTATTCTCATCTTCCGCAGTCAGACCATATATGCCGCTGATAACCGGGCATGATATAATGGAAATCATGAATTTTGCCCCCGGGAAGGCGGTGGGGACGATTTTGCGCGAGATACACGACGGCGAAAGAACCGGGATGTTTAATAGTCGCGAAGAGGTAATCGAGTGGCTGAAGAAAAAGAAACAATCAGCATTAAGCTGACAAATATCAGGCATCCATTCGATGCAGCTTCGGACCTCATGGTGCTGGTTAAAAATGTTCTGGGAGCGGAAGATGTTGACATTGTACACATCCGGATTCTACGGCGCTCTATAGACTCCCGCCAGGAGCGGATTGATCTGGTTTACACGCTTCTCATAGAGCTTGCAGCACCCGGGAATGCCCTCAAAAAAATCCTCGCTCGAAGCGACGTCGAAACCTGCACAGAACCACAGGAAACAGCCCCTGCCGCAATAACCGGGCTTACGGCCAGGCCGGTCATTATCGGCTGCGGTCCGGCAGGACTCTTTGCCGCACTGACCCTGATAGAACGGGGTGTGCAGCCGATACTTATCGAGCGGGGGGCGCGCATGGCACAGCGCGTCAGAGACGTTGATGAGTTCTGGAAGAGCGGAACTCTTGATGCAGAATCAAATGTATTTTTTGGCGAGGGAGGGGCGGGCACCTTCTCCGACGGGAAGCTTACCACGCGGATAAAGAGCCCGTTAAAAGATAAAGTGCTCAGGGAGCTGGTCAGGTTTGGCGCCCCTGAAGAAATTCTCTATAGCAATAAGCCCCATCTTGGCACTGACCGGATCCGCCGGGTTATCAGCCTGGTTGTTGAACACCTTCAGCAGGCTGGCGTTGAATTCATGTTCAATACCAGAGTGCTGGACATACAGGTACAAGACGGGCGCATCAGCGGTGTGCAGGCGGGGGAGCAGTTTATAGCAGCGGAAACAGTTTTTCTGGCCACCGGTCACAGTGCCCGGGACATATATTATTTGCTTGAACAGCGCGAAGCTCAGCTTGAAGCCAAGGGTTTTGCAATGGGCTTGAGGATTGAGCACCCGCAGGAATTTATCAACCGGCAGCAGTGGGGGAAATGGTCAGGTGCTGCCGGGCTGGGAGCTGCTGACTATTTTTTCAGCTTTAAAGACAGCAGGACCGGAAGAGGGGTGTATACCTTCTGCATGTGCCCGGGAGGCTTTGTCATTGCCTGCTCATCCCGGCAGGGAGAGCTGGTGACCAATGGCATGAGCGCTTACCAGAGGGACTCTTCCTGGGCAAATGCCGCCGTGGTGGTGACGGTCGGGCCGGATGATTTCGGCTCGCAGCAGCCTCTTGCGGGCATTGCGTTGCAGCGGCAGCTGGAGGAGAAAGCATTTATATCCGGCAATGGAAATTTCATGATACCTGCTCAAGCTGCACGCGATTTTGTGATGGGCGCTGGAGGAGCGACGGCTATTTCTGCCAGCTCATGTCTGCCCGGTGCTGCACCTGCTGATCTTGGGAACCTTCTGCCGGATTTTCTGCATGCCCCGCTGAAGCGGGCACTTATTCATTTTGATAAAAAAATGCCCGGTTTTATAGATGCAGGGACGCTCTTCGGCGTGGAGAGCAGGACATCATCGCCAGTTCGGATAAAAAGAGACCCGTATAATTTTCATGCTGTTGGCGTGAGCGGCCTGATTCCCATAGGGGAGGGCTCTGGATATGCGGGCGGGATTATGAGCTGTGCGGTGGATGGAATACGGGCGGCACTGGCGTTTGATACCGCCTGATGTTACTTTTTAAATGTCTCTATATAGCGCCTGCGCGAGCGGTCATAGGTGTGCTCCACCTCCTGCGGAAAGAAACAGCCGGGCACTTCATTATTGCGCAGATGATACTGCACGCACTCGCAGCACTTGCCCTTGCGTGAGCAGGGCTCATAGGTGCAGGGGCAGGAATTCATATTTTTTGTGACATTGCAGTCCATTTATTTACCTCTACAAACTCTAAGCACGAAATC
>JAPLIX010000199.1:0-1971 GCA_026388865.1 Pseudomonadota bacterium
GCGGGAAAGGGGGTTGCGGCATTCAGAGAATGGTTTTTCTGCAGATATCCTCTTCGTGCTTGCTGTCTGCTCGCTGCTCATAGCACAGAAGGAATATGTCATGGAGGCTTTCATTTTTAAAAGCATGAGTTACCTTGGGTGCAATTTTGAACAATACCGGCGCACTGCCTTCTGCCATAACTTCCTGCTGCTCCCCGGTTTCATTATCCTCAAATAGTGCCCGGCACGGCCCTGAAAGAATAAAGGCAAACTCAATACTGTTCGGATGATAGTGATTTCCGCGCACAGCACCAGGCTTGAGGCATGGCACGTGAAAACGGCACAGACGCAGGTGTTTAAGGTCTATCTCCGCTACTGGCCAAGCCACCCAGCCCCGGTCGTCACAATGCAATTTGATTTCGATACGTTCCACCTTATCCATACAGCAAATTTGTCCTGGGTGGATAGTTGCCCCGTGCTTCAGATAATCCTCACGGTGCTTTGCAAAGTTCCCCTGCTTAAGCCGGTCTGTCTGATGCATTATTTTTTACGATGCAGACCATAGCATAGGAGACGGCAAATATAAAAACAAATTTTCTATTTCTATCTGCAAGTCATTTTTATTGACAAATAGTTGTACTTTTTTGTAAACACGTTCTATTATGTAGCGTCATATAAGCAATAGCATACTGCGCTTTTGTTGGTAGTCCAAGACCATCTGGGTGCCCTTAAAGATCGAAACTACGCAATCCGGTGTTTTGGACAATAAGTAGAGCAGAAGGTTCTATGAATATTAATACTGACTATTGAAAGGAGAAAGTTTTATGGCAAGTAAGAAAGCAGTATCACCGTTTCTTCCGTTTATGGAAAAACACGCAAAGGCCCTCAAAATGAGTAACAAGGATGTAACTGTTGCAGCCCTGCGGTCTCTGTTCGGCCATGTCTATTACATTTGGCGGACATTCAAACCGGCGCTGGGCGAAGAGGATGGCTTGAAGTATTATGGTAATGTCTGGGCGGCGCTGGCGCACATGTCTTTTCAGGGGGCTATGCAGAAATTCGGTCTCAAGGAAGTAAAGGATCTGCCCACTCTTGGTAAAATCGTTGAGGATTGCTTCATAGGAGTCCCTGCTCTCTATGTTACCCGCAGAAGCACCAAGAATGAGCATGTAGGGCACATTCTGTGGTGTGCAAACCCGGCTTACGGCCCTGCTGATAATACCTATAAGCGACATGATTATTACCGCCAGGAAGTGTATCTCACCTATGTCTATCTGTGGGCGCTGATTGAAGATGCAAAGAAAGCGGGACTGAAAGAAGATATCCTGGTAGAGCTGCCTTCGGGCAGATGCCGGGATGGCGCTGCGTGTGCCTGCCAGATCGTATTGCGGACCCGTGATGCAGACCCAGCCCGGCCCCTGCCGGAGGTTGACAACCGCTTTATCGACCTTGAAATCGGCAATCAGGAACCGGTTCTGTATGTCTTGAAAAAACAGAAGAGAACTCTTGAAGAACAGGGTCCTGGAACATTTCTGGGATTTTTCGCTGTTGACTTTCTGGCCTGGCTGCAGCTCAATATCTATGTAAAGGGTAAAGCACAGGATATATATTTGCAGCTATGGAATACGTTTCCGCCACTGTGGGTAAAGGATGCAAAAATAGATCTTGAAATTGGGAAAGCTAAAACCATAAAAGATATTGCTGAAATTATCAGCTACTGCCAGAAGCAGAAGTATTGTGCATACAGTGTAACATCCACCGGCAAGGACACCCTAACCCTGACTGCAGCTGTAGATCCGTTTGTGGAAGTGGGCGCGATGTTACAGGCGCCCGCCGGTTACAATCAGGCACTGGCAAAAATGGATCAGGATTTTGTCAGCAATGTACTGAAAGCGGCAAAGGCTGAAAAGATTGCCACGGCAACGTTTACCTCACACATTGCCAAGGGAGCCAAGAGCAGCGAGATTACTATTAAGATGAAATAACAAAAGT
>JAPLIX010000199.1:2001-5402 GCA_026388865.1 Pseudomonadota bacterium
GATGGACTCTACGGCGACCATCCTTTTTTACCTGGTTCACCTATTCTGTTTTTAAGTTGATGGGGGCTTTTCTATGCAGGGGAAAAATTCAATAGACAGGGGCATGAGGATCATGGGGGGGGTCGTGCTGATTGTTCTTGGAGCTACCATAGGGAATCTTGAAACAGTCAGCAGGGTGGTTGCCATTCTTGTTGGAATATATGCATTTATAACCGGCATCCTGAATTTTTGCCCCCTGATCCAGGGCATTGCCAGGGAAAAAGAGGTGCAGAGGAAAAAGACAGCGGCAAATCATACGATGCGTGTCAGTGATGTAAAGGGGTTGGAGTTTTTTACTGAGTTTTCTGAAGAGGAAATAGATAGGATTCTATCCCAATGTCAATTGAAAGAATATACAGAAGGGGAAACTGCACTGGCGGAAGGAAGTCTGAAAAGAAGAACCCTTTCTATAATATATTCAGGTCAATTCAAAATTGTAAAAGCAGTATCTGACCTAGAGAGTAAAATCATTACCACCATTAGCGATGGCGAAGCATATGGCGAGATGTCATTTTTTGATAATCGCCCGCCGTGCGCCTCTGTGATCAGTATAGAGCATGCCAAAGTATTAGAAATCGGCGAGGAAGCGTATGACGTATTAATTGAAGAACATCCAAAGCTTGCAATTAAGATGTACAATCGACTGCTGCGTACCATGAGCGGACGCATTCGGGCATTAAACGAACAGATTGCATCGCTGGGCAACTGGGTGCTGCAGGGCCGGCTGCAATCAAATATATAAAGGGAGAAGCACAGAGGCAGAAGATTGAGACTTTACCTGTTGCACGGAAGCGTGTGGCAGATGGATGTGTGATAATCAAAAGGATTTTCTAAGTCGAGCCGTATATGGTCCTTGAATCCCTGTTCTCTTTGTCGCATTAAAAAACATTGATGAGAACGAAGAATTATTTCTTTCAGTGATTCATTATAAATATTGCCCAGCACGGCGGTATGAAATTCACAGGGTCGCACATCTCCCAGGGGAGTGATGTTGAACCTGCCGCGACAGAAAAGGTCAATTCCCTCCTGTTTGTCTTTTTCAATTATCTTATGTAAGTCAGTAACGACTGAGCCACCCTGCATTTTGAGCTGATACAGCTTCTTATGCACCTTCTCGAGTTCATGCACATCAGGCAGGATATCGGGAGATTTTATTACCCTGCCAACAGGGATTAACCCATTGAAGTGCACGATGGCATTATGCTGGGCACACACTTTTATAATTGCGTCAATTTGAGACAGCACCCCCTTCCATAAGGTGACAATTATTTCTTTTGGCATGTCGCGGGTTCTATCCAGAGTCTGCAGGAGGTTATTATAGGCTCCCGGATAACCACGGTAGCTGTCGTGGGTGTCGCCAATGCCGTCAAGGCCAAATACCAGAATGGATTTGTGCTTAATCGCCTGCAGTACTTCATCAGTGACCGGATAACCGGATGTTGTGATAAAGACCAGGAAATCTTTTGCCGCTTCCCGAACCATAGCGGGAAGTTCGGGATGCAGAAACGGTTCCCCTCCAGAAAATATCAGGCAGTCAAACAGCCCTTTTGCCTCATCAATCACGTTCCGGACAGTCTCCAGTGACAGTGCGCCCTTCTTCGGAAAATCACCATAGCAGTGTCTGCATTTATATATGCAGTTTCCGGTTATCTCGATTTCGAGAAATCGTGCGTTCATAGCGGGCTCTTTAACAGATTATGAGAACCTCTAATAATTACCAATCTGTCACTCCCGTCCCCGACTAAAACATTTGAGGACAAGCTTTCACGGGAATGACATTTTTAAAGGTAGCCTTATGTACGTAAGGCATTTATTTATATAATATAACACACCTGAGATTAATGGTGACTATGAAAACAGATTGAGAAGAAAAAAGTTGAAAACAATCAGAAAATGCGCTACGTTACTACGCTTAATAAACAGCAGATGCAATGTCTCACTTGAAAGCAGATAAGTTCGCCGTTCTCTGCGGTTAAACAATTACAGGAGGAAGCATGGGAAAGATCAGCAGACAGCAGTCAAGCAGAAGAAAAAAACGAAAAAAGAAGGTTAAAAGAATAGGCCGGGGTAAGCGGAGATAGGTCTTATAGGTGATTTTAAAGAATTTCTGGCCTGCATATTTTTTTGATTACTATGTTCAGTGCAGAGTTTTTGGCAGGCGGAGGCCAATTCTCGCAGGTTTTAAAATTACCCACGAGTGCAATTTTCGCTGCCGGCACTGCCCATTCTGGTCGAAAGCCAAACACACGCCGATTCCCTTTGAAACAATCGTAACTATTTTTAAAACCCTGCAGGATAAGGGTGTGCGCATTCTTATCCTCGAGGGTGGCGAACCATTTCTTTGGAGAGATCAAGCCAATACCATCTACGATGTGGTGAAGGAGGCAAAAAAATATTTTTTCAGTGTCGGTCTGGTCACCAATGGGACATTCCCCCTTGACATCCCAACCGATGTCCTCTGGGTAAGTATTGATGGCCTCAAAGATGCTCATACACAGATACGGGGTGCAGCATTCGAACGTATTGTGCAGCATATAGAACAGTCTCCACACCCGCACGTGCTGGCCAACATAACTATTAACACCATCAATCATCAGAATATTGCTGACCTGGTAAAATATTTCTCCTCCAGGGTAAAGGGTTTTACTATTCAGTTTCATTATCCCTATGATGGCGACGCAGCCCTGTGCCTTTCACCGGAGCAGAAAAATAACGTGTTATCCCAGTTGCTGAAGCTGAAACGGAAAGGGTATCCTATTTTAAATTCGGGGACATGCCTTGAGGCGTTGCGGAATAATAGCTGGAGATGTGAGGACTGGATGATTGCGAACGTTGAGCCTGATGGACAAATCAACTGGGGCTGCTATGTGAAAAACCGCGGAGCGGTTAATTGTGCAATGTGCGGTTTTGCAGCTCATACAGAGATCTCACAGGCTTTTCAGATGCAACTGGAGCCGATGCTGTCGGGCATGAAGATTTTTAAATACCGGAACTTGCCTGCATCATGATGGTCACCCGCCCCCGTTGCGAAGAGACTGTGTCGTAATGTTCCTGAAAGTGTTCGGGACGACTGAAGCAATCTCATACTGGTTAAAAAATGAAGAGATTGCCGCACTCTCCCGCCAAGGCGGGATCGCTCGCAATGACAGAACATGGTTGTGACACAGTCTCGAAGAACAGGGGGCATAAAGTAAATCATTACATAATGTGCTCAGCCGAGATTAACACGGAGAAGCTGCTTATTCACGCCTGCTGCGGCCCCTGCGCGACACAGGTGATTGAACTGCTCTCACGGGACTGCCGGGTAACGGCATTTTTTTATAATCCCAATATCCAGCCGGAAGAAGAATACCTGAGCCGCC
>JAPLIX010000199.1:5427-9781 GCA_026388865.1 Pseudomonadota bacterium
AGCACTGGAAACGTTCTGCCACATCAGGGGTATTGAACTTATAAGCGGCCGCTATGACAATCAGGAATGGCTGGAGCTGGTAGCCGGCCTCGAGGATCAACCGGAGGGGGGTAAGCGCTGCGAAGTCTGCTTTGCCATGCGCCTGAGAAAAACAGCCCTGGTTGCGGTAGAGCATGGTTTTAAAGCATTTAGCACAACTCTGAGCATCAGCCCCCACAAGGATGCCAAGGTGATAAACAGCATTGGGCGGGAAACAGGCAAACAGCATAACATAATTTTTCTGCAGGGAGATTTTAAAAAGGACAACGGATACCGCAAAAGCTGTGAATTGAGCAGACAGTATGGACTGTATCGGCAGAAATACTGCGGGTGCCTGTTTAGTAAAAATTCACCGCAGAGGCCACTGAGTACGCAAAGATAAAGATAGCTGACATTTTAAGTTAAAATCGGAGCTATAGACAAAATCGTGAAAAGGGCTTTTGAGATAATAGACCTTCTGGCTCGTTCTGAGAAACCGAGAGCCAAAGGGCTTACCATGCTGCTTGATAAAGGGCTGGGATTACATCAAGCCGAAGACCTGATGGAAGCAGCACCATATATAGACATTATAAAACTGGGCTGGGGCACGCCGCGGCTCTTTTCGGAGAAGTTTATACGTAAAAAAGTAGACCTCTATAAAAAATATGACATTGCCGTAGGAAACGGTGGGACATTTTTTGAAATTGCCTACCAGCAGAGTAAAACCGAAGCATTTTATAATTATGCCCGTGACATTGGTTTTAATCTGATTGAAATCTCAAACGGGGTTATTTCCTTGAGCGCTGAGCAGAAAGCAGAGGCAATCAGGTGCGCCAAGGAAAAGGGGTTCACAGTGATTTCTGAAGTAGGCAAAAAGGAGCCGCTCGAGGACAACAAGCTTTCGCTTCAGGAGCGCATTGCAGAAGCACGAAGTGACCTTCGTGCCGGAGCATCGCGCGTGATAATTGAAGCTCGCGAGGCTGGGAAAAGCCTGGGCATTTATGATGATACGGGGGGCGTTAAGGAAGATATTGCACAGTCGCTGGTGCGGGAGATAGGCAGCGAAAAGATTATGTTTGAAGCTCCTGAGAAAAGTCAGCAGACCTATCTCGTTCTCCATTTCGGGCCTGATGTAAATCTGGGCAATATCAGGCCTGATGATGTGATCCCGCTGGAGACGCTCAGACGGGGCATTCGGGGAGACACGTTTGGGAAGCTGTAGAATAAGCATCGGCAGAGAAGCTGCTGATAAGCTTTTGCCGGCAGAAACTCCGGTTGTCATTGATAACCTCAGAGCTTCAAGCACTATTGTGACTGCTCTGTCATGCGGCGTTGAGGAAATCACTCCCGTGGCACTTGATGAGGAAGCGTTTTACTTCAAAGACCAGGGCATGGTCATTGCCGGTGAGGCCGGCGGAGTAAAACTTTCCGGCTATGACCTGGGGAACTCCACGGTTGAACTTCTGCAGCGGATGAAACAGAAGCCGTTTAAACGTATGGCGTTTAAAACAAGCAACATGGTCCCGCTCCTTCTCAGACTTTCCCGGGCATGGATCTGCTCAAGCCTCAATCTCAGGGCGGTGGCCTCGCAGGTAATGGGAAAAGATGTCCCTATTATTGCCGTTGGCGGAGAACACGGTGTCGCCGAAGATCTTGCCGTTGCCATAGCGCTGCATGCGCACCTCTTGCATGCTCCCTTTGATGAGCAGCTGATTACCCATTTTATTCAGGAATCATCAGCCGCCCGGCATCTCCACGCCATAGGATGCCACGACGATGTTGATTTTATTGCCCGGGTTAATATATATGATATAATTCCTTATTATGATGGACAAACGATCAGGAATGCAGCAGCCTCATCCGGCAGATAGCGCTATTGTCAAACTGCTGCTCAAAGAAGGCATAGCGCCGATTCTGAGCCTGCCCTGTAACATGCTTGCCGGGCTGCTCAGGGAAATTGAGCAGCACCCGGTGCAGCACATTCCGGTCTGCCGGGAAGAAGAGGGTGTGGGAATTGCCGCAGGGGCAGCGCTTGCCGGTAAAAAGCCGCTTCTGCTAATGCAAAATTCCGGCCTGGGAAATACCATCAACGCGCTCATGTCTCTCACCCGCCTGTATAAGCTGCCGCTATTCCTCCTTATGAGCCACCGGGGAAGTCCGGGAGAAAAAATATCAGCACAGATCCCCATGGGAGAGGCTGCGCCGCTGTTGCTTGAAGCCCTGGATATCAATTATATATATATACGCTCTTCACGCGACTTCCCCAGGCTTGCCAGCCGCATGAAAGAAACCTATATAAAATCTCAAATCAATGCTGCATTTTTGTCACGAGGACTCTGGGATGAGACGAAGTGAGGTAATTCGGGAGATTGCCCGCTGTGACGGACTCATTGTGGCTAATATCGGATTTCCCAGCCGCGAGCTGTACATGCTGCAGGACAACTCGCGGAATTTTTATATGCTCGGTTCCATGGGGCTTGCCAGCTCAATAGGGCTGGGGCTTGCGTGCAGTCAGAAAAGAAGAGTCTATGTGATAGATGGCGATGGATCAGTTTTAATGAATCTGGGCAGCCTTGCCACGATTGCCCGTTATGCACCCTCCAATTACTGTCTCATCATTGCGGATAATAAAGTGTACGGCAGTACCGGCAACCAGCCCACCGCTACTGCCGGAAAGACAGATTTAATGAAAATTGCACAAGGTGCTGGTAATCCTGCAGTCAGGAGAGTTAAAAACATTGCTGCATTGCGCAGGACAATGCAATTATTTTCTAAAACGAGCTTGATCGTCATAGCGGAAACAGATACTAAAACTACAGAGGTCCCTATTATCCCACATACACCAGTTGACATAAAAGCGAGATTTATGAGAGAAGTAACATGCAGAAGCAAGACAACAGACAACAGATGACAGACAACAGAAAACAGCAAAAATGAAACAGACTGGAAATCTCTCATCTGCTGTCTGCCCTCTGTCTTCTGACCTCTGTCATCTTTCTTCTGATTTCAGTTTTTCTTACACAGGAGGCTACCCATGAGTCATATTTTCGGCCCGGTGCCATCCCGCAGACTTGGCTATTCACTCGGTATTGATGCGGTGCCGTTTAAAGTATGCACGCTCAACTGTGTCTATTGCCAGGTTGGCAGGACCTCCGTGAAAACCCTGGAGCGCAAGCAATGGATCGCGCCTCAGGCAATTCTTGATGATTTGAGAAATATCCTTGCTAAGGAGGAAAAGATTGATTTTATAACTTTTTCCGGTTCCGGTGAGCCAACGCTCAATTCTGCACTGGGAGAGATGATAGGCCGCATCAAAGACATGACGTCAACTCCGGTGGCAGTATTAACCAACGGTACGCTGTTCCATCTGCCCGAAGTACGGCGCGATGTCATTGAGGCAAACGTCATTGTGCCTTCTTTTGACGCCGTAAGCCCTGACGTGTTTGCCCGGCTTAACCGCCCTCACCCGGAATTGACGGTAGAGCACATGGTAGAAGGCTTGAAATTATTGAGGAAGGAATTTCGCGGACAGATATGGCTTGAAGTGATGATTGTTAAGAATATTAATGATTCCATGGATGAACTGAAAAAAATTGCTGCCGCCCTCCATGACATCAGCCCGGATAAAATACAGATAAACTCTGTTTTCCGTCCCGCAGCTGAACGTAACATCGAACCGGCCCTCATGGAGACACTTGAACTCGCAAAAGTCCTTTTTGGTGAAACAGCGGAAATAATTGAAGAATTTCGCAGCGACCGGCATAATGCTGTCGTAGATGACATCAAAGGAGCAATTATACAGCTCATCAAGCGGCGCCCCTGTGCAGTTGGTGATATAAGTAAATCACTGGGGATACATGAAGCTATTTTAACAACGCATCTGGAAATACTCCTGCAGGAGCAGCGGATAAAAGAGGTGATCCACCGGGGGATAAAGTTTTATCAGACGTAAAAACAATCCAATGATTGAGATTGGTACATTGGAATTATTTGGGGGTTCTAAATATGGAAGCCTATAAAAGTGATTATAAAAAAAATGAAGACGCGGTTTTGTGGGAGCTGCATGAGATCAGACACAAATTACATGAGGAGTTAAAAATTGTTGCACAGTTGCGTTTTTATTTATACACTATGCCCGACAACTGATGCGGCAGCCGGCCCGGAACCATGAACCCGGCTGTGATCATCAGTCTTCTTAACTAAAGACAGGTAAGCCACTGGTTTGACCAGTGAGACTCACAATGTTTGACATTCAGATTCAGTTAAAGAAGAATCCTCCTTTGTGCAAAGCGGAAAGGCTTGATGGTTGTGCACAAAGGAGGAAAAAGGGATGTCA
>JAPLIX010000111.1 GCA_026388865.1 Pseudomonadota bacterium
CTGGACTGGGGAAAAAAACAGGTGAGGATTCTCATGGTAGTGGTTTTTCCGGAGCCGTTCGGCCCGAGAAACCCCATGATTTCCCCCCGTGCTACTGAAAAGGAGACATCAATAACGCCCCGTGCTGAGCCGTAGAATTTGGTGAGATGCTCTACTTCTATGGTATTGACCGTCGAATTCATAACTATCTAATATATATTAATAGGTACCGCTTGAAACAAAAACAGAGAATCTTTGTAACATCTTCCGCAGCGGGTGTCAATTTATGCTTGGAACAGGACATCCCCCAAAATTTATATTGCTGTCGTTACGAGAGCGCCGGGGGGTTTTTAACGTCACAACAATATTCTTAGTGGCTTACGTCACGACCCGGCAGCGTGCGTATCATGCACGGGGCAGGCAGATTCCAGAGCCTTCGACGCAGGGGAATGCAATGGGGTCTGGCAGGAGAGAATTCGCAAGGCACCTGCCGTTCCACGAAGATTGAGCTGATGTGTTGTGACTAAAAAACCCCCCGGCGCTCGTGCTCCACTTCCCTATCCTATCCTATCCTTTCACTGTGGTCATGCCGTTTGTTGGTTTTCCATGCCTTAATTTTGGGGGAAGTCCTGTTAAATCAGGCTTGACGGATGAAGTAAAAATGATTACTTCTGGAAATCAGGGAATTGTTCTCATCATGAGTTCCTGAGTTCCAGATAAGACCTTATTTTGACAATAAAGAAAAACTGCCTGGAGGAGATAAAAGTGAAATTAGGCCGGTTTGTAAAAGACCATAAAATATTCTACGGCGCAGTTTCAGGAGACGCGGTGCAGGAAATTGCCGGGGACATCTTTGCCGGGTATCAGGTTCTTGATGTCAGATTCCCTTTGAACACGCTTACGGTTCTCGCCCCCTGCGCTCCTTCAAAAATAGTTGCCGTGGGGCTCAATTACCGCACCCATGCGGCAGAAGTTAACATGGAACTGCCGGAAGAGCCGATACTCTTTCTGAAGCCGCCCACGGCAGTGATCGGCCCGGAAGAAAAGATTATCTACCCCGCCATGTCAAAACGGGTTGATTATGAAGGGGAACTTGGGGTTGTGATCGGCAGGCACTGTCAGTCTGTTAACGTTGAGCAGGCTTCAGACTATATCCTTGGCTATACCTGCGTTAATGATGTCACTGCCCGCGACCTGCAGAAAAAAGACCGGCAGTGGACCCGCGCCAAAGGCTTTGACACCTTTGCGCCGCTGGGGCCTTTTATTGAAACAGCGTTTGACCCGTCGGATGTGCTCATTGAAACATTCTTAAACAGAGAAAAAAAACAGGCAGCATCAACCTGCGATCTCATCTTTCCGGTACAGGCCCTGGTCTCGTTTATTTCGCAGGTTATGACCCTGCTGCCCGGAGATGTCATTGCCACCGGTACGCCTGAAGGAATCGGGCCGATGCAGGTCGGGGATGTGGTCGAGGTGAGGATTGAGGGAATTGGGACATTAAGGAATCTGGTAGCAACGTAGAAACAAGAGATACTATTATTTATAAATATCTTATTCATGCACCAGAGCGTTGAGTAAGTGAGGAGCCAGCACATGGAAAAGCCGCGCATCCTATTTATGGGTACGCCCCGGTTTGCCCTGCCCTCCCTGCAGGTAGTAATCGAGCGCGAAGAAACAGTTATCGGCGTGGTAACCCAGCCGGACCGCCCATCCGGGAGAGGCCAGCAGCTGGTAATGCCTCCGGTCAAGGAACTGGCAATGCGCCATAACCTGCCTGTTTATCAGCCGTTAAAAGTTCGGGATCAGCACTTTATCCAGCAGGTGCAGGCACTTTCTCCTGATCTTATCGTGGTGGTAGCCTTTGGACAGATTCTTCCCCGTGCGCTTCTTGACATCCCGCCTCGCGGCTGCATCAATGTCCATGCATCGCTTCTACCTGCGTACCGGGGCGCAGCCCCGATTAACTGGGCACTTATCAATGGTGAAACAGTAACAGGGGTGACCATCATTCTCCTTGATGAAGGCATGGACACCGGGGATATTCTTCTTCAGCAGCCGGTTGCAATACTGCCCGATGATACGTCGGCAACGCTTCATGACCGGCTTGCCGCACCCGGAGCCGCGCTTTTGGGAGAAGCCCTTGACGAGCTTAGAAGCAATGGGTGGAAGAGAATCCCGCAGGACCATACGCAGGCAACCTATGCACCGCTTATGAAAAAAGAGGACGGGTGCATTGCATGGAGCAAAAGCGCCCGCGAGATTCACAATCAGGTCCGCGGCATGAATCCCTGGCCCGGTTGCTTCACCTTTTTCAGGGGGAAACTTCTAAAGATTTATCATACCGGGGTTTTAGAAAAGAATGCGGGCGCTGCCCCGGGGAAAATAACCGCCGTCGGAGACAGGCGGGTTGAAGTTGCAACCGGAAGCGGTGCTCTGCTCGTAAAGGAACTCCAGGTTGAAGGGAAGAAAAAGATGCCGGCAGGGGATTTTATTAAAGGGCAGGGAATAAAGGCGGGAGAAG
>JAPLIX010000604.1 GCA_026388865.1 Pseudomonadota bacterium
CTTTAATTTTTCATTTCTTTAAAAAAGCAGGCAATTAGTCGTCACTGAAGAAAAACATAGGCTACTCATTTCTTATCTTTAATCCAGAGAAAATGCATGCCGTAATCATCGAGTTAAATACATTTACCCCCAAAGCTGTTGATTGTTGTGGTCAATTTTGGGGCGGCTTAATTTTAAAAAACCAAGAATACACTGAACCTCTATCTGCCAAAACTATTCTCAGCGTTGCTTTAAAACAACTTTCTCAAGGACGACAAGTTATCAAGAGGTAAATCAGCCAAACGCTTTGCGCCCTGCTGTTTTGCCCGGAAGCACACAGGAATCTCTGTGCAGAGGGTGGCAAGTCCCGGAACAGATTTCAGAGGCTTTTCATAAAATATAAAACTGAATGATCATATAAAAATGAACACTGCGACAGCACAAACTGCGACCAGATGAATACAACAGACACAATCATCCTGGCGGGGGGCAGGGGCACGCGCCTGCAGGGCATCATCCAGGACATTCCAAAACCTCTGGCTCCGGTTAATGGCAGGCCGTTTCTGGACATCATACTAAACCAGCTGAACGGTGTTCAGGCCATTCAGCTGGTAGTCATAGCTGCCGGCTACAAAAGTGAAAAAATAATCGAGCGTTACAAGGAGTGCACGGCGTATCGTTTCAACATACTTTTTTCTGAAGAACAGGAACTGCTCGGCACCGGCGGCGCAATAAAAAAAGCACTTGCGTTGACCAACAGTGATTGTGTGCTGATTATGAACGGCGATTCCTATGTGGACGCAGATATTGATGGATTATTCCGCTGTCACCGGGATAACTGCACGCGCATCAGTATTGTTTTAAAAGAGATGGACAACGCGAGCAGGTATGGGTGTGTTACCGTGGACCGTTGGAACCGCATCCTTAGGTTTGAGGAGAAGCGCCCGCAGGAGACGCGGGGATTAATAAATGCCGGCATATATCTTATAGACAGGAGTCTTTTCGACCGGGTCGCCGTAAACCGGATGATATCGTTTGAGAAAGAGCTCCTCAAAGGAAAAGATTCTCGTTACGGGCGGTGCAGGCTATATTGGGTCAATACTTATTCCGAAGCTATTAAAAGAAGGATATAGTGTTACCGTACTTGATTCTCTTATGTATGGTCAGTATTCTCTTTTAGAGTGCTGTTCTCACAAAGATTTTGAGTTTATAAAAGGTGATATATGTAATAATTCTCTGGTAGCGAAGTTGCTACCTAATTTTGATATTATCCTGCCACTCGCAGCCATAGTTGGTGCGCCTGCATGTAAAGCTAATCCATCCTTAACACGCTTGGTAAATTATGAAGCTCCTATGATGATGATAAAACTGCTTGCGTCTACACAAAAAATAATATTTCCTACAACGAACAGCGGTTATGGTGTTGGTGATAAGGATTGTTTTTGCACAGAGGAATCACCTTTAAGACCGATTTCAGAATACGGCATAACGAAGACCCAGGTTGAAAAAGCCCTTTTAGATAAGGGAGCGGCGATAACTTTCAGGTTAGCGACTGTTTTTGGCGTGAGTCCGAGGATGAGGATGGATCTATTGGTAAATGATTTTACTTACAGAGCTTACAGAGATAAATTTTTAGTTCTCTTTGAAGAACATTTCAGAAGAAATTTTATCCATGTCAGAGACGTTGCAAGGGCCTTTATCTTCGGGTTAATAAATTATGACAAAATGAAGGGTCAACCATTTAATGTGGGGTTAAGCACTGCTAATATCAGCAAACGGCAGCTTTGTGAAAAGATAAAAGAATATGTGCCGGATCTTTATATTCATTCAGCGCCTGTAGGGGAAGACCCGGACAAGAGGGACTATATTGTGAGTAACAAAAAAATTGAATCACTCGGCTGGCGGCCGGAGTATTCTCTGGATGATGGTATTAAAGAATTAATAAAGGGATATACCATTATCAGGGCAAACCAGTTTGCAAATATTTAACTAATTGCATAGCCATAGAATAACAAAAGATAACGGCTTTAGGTTTCATGGAATATTATTATGACGCTTTACTTACGTGGTTGATGTTATTTTTTAGCGTATTGCCGTTTTGTCTGTTCTGTTTACCCGCAAAGTTGAGGATACTCGTTGTATTTGCTTCAATAATTGGCTACTGCTATATAGTCATATCTCGTTATTCATTTATATCGTTTGAATATCGCGGGGAGTTGGT
>JAPLIX010000270.1 GCA_026388865.1 Pseudomonadota bacterium
CCCCCAGGGCAGGCAAGACCTCACCCCCCAAGCGTCTAACCGAAGGTGACCTGCTGGGCGCTATGCAAAGCGCGGGTAAGGAACTGGACGATGAAGAACTGAAGGGCGCCATGAAGGACTGCGGCCTGGGCACACCCGCCACCCGTGCCAACATAATCGAAACGCTGCTGAAGCGCGATTGCGTCGAGCGCACACGCAACATCCTGCAGCCAACGGCTAAGGGGATCGAGTTGATCCAATCCATCCGGGCCGAGACCCTGAAAAGCCCCCAGATGACCGGCGAATGGGAAGCACGCCTGGAGCGAATCCGCCGGGGCGAGGCTAAACGGGATGAGTTCATGAGCGGCATCCGGACCTTCGTGACGGAACTGGTGGGGCAGATCAAACAACAGGCCCCCCAAGGCGTGCAGCGCGTGTTCGGTACAGTAGTGGGAACCTGCCCGAAGTGTGGATCGAACCTGTGTCTCTGGAACTGGGAAGGTCGTTACTATATGAAGTGTGCCGGTTCCGCAAGACCAGACTGCAAGGTATCCTTTGATTCAGATGCCGAAGGAAAAGCACTGAAGATTTGCATGTTCTGCCGGGGACCAGTCCGAACCACCCGGAACGGTGGAAAGGTCTGCGCTCAATGCAATAGGTGGCAGTCAAGCAAAAGGAAGGGCTGCGCGACCTCAAATCCGTCGCTTGCAGGTCCTGCGGGCAGTCCGTTCACGTGATCCTACCAAAACATGCAAGGATGCAGCGGTTCTGCCGGCTCCCGGACTGCGGCTTGATCCATGAGGCGAAACTAAACAAGCCTTCGGGTTGATGGCGACAGCGTCATGTCCGGCCGGGCACGGAGGGTACTGATGTCGTGAGATTTTTTACGAGCTTAACATAACGCTTCCTTTTGGTAATCATCGAATAGTTTATTGAAGTCAACAAGGGAGGCCGATTTCATTTTTGTAGCAGATTACAAACTGTACTGCTCAAGTGTGATGTCAGGAAATATGACATGCGAGAGACCTTATCTCTACCCACCTGTTCTCGCCGATGGGAATATATCACAAGTCATGATTACTGGACGAAACAAAGTAACACCGCCACTGGCGGGTGCCTACAGCGGGCATGGTAAAGAGTCACTTCCTTTTGCGCTCTTGTGCCCGTGCCTTTTTAGTAACATCCCAATAGAAGAATCCAGGGGACTCCTTCATCTTATCCTCATCCGCCTTCTGTGCCTTATAGTCCGTCATAGTTTGTTTCGCTACTAATAGACCTGCTGCTGCAGTGAGCGTATTTCCTCCAGTAAGCAAAGTGGCCGCCAACGTGCCAGCAAGCATAACGCCATCGACAAATACGTTCCTTCTTAGCGCCTTCATCCTTGCCTCAACCTTGGTCAGGGGCAGCAGCAGGATATCCCGGACCACGACGTCTATTTCTTCTTGGTTTAGTTGCCTTCCAGCGCAGCCTATCTCCTTTAACGCCTTGCGAAGCGCAACCCTAAATTCGTAAAAGGCCACTTCATTTGCCCTAGCCTTGACGATCTGTCGTTCAGTAACCTGTCTAAAGTAGGGAAGGCTTGTTTGAAGAAGAGAATAGACCGAAGCCTCTCCTGCGTGAGCCTCAGCGATTGGAGACCCGAGGTCCAGCCGTGCTAAATCACGAGATGTAGGGAGGTTCGTAAGAAACCTAGCCCCTGCGAAGGCAGCCAAGTAGAGGTCACGCTGAAGAGCATTTAGTCTTTCCAGGAGGAAATTGTTCTTAGAACCTCTAACCCAGTTTTCGAACGTCTCTGGATCAACATGATTACCTTCGCCTTTGTAATCCAGATGCATGCCGAGACGCCGGGTTTCCTCATCCATTGCATCGATTTCAAAAAGGTTGAAAATCTTTAGCCCCAGCTCGTCGGGGAAGCCAACGGCTATCATCCGTATTGGTGACAGTGGTTCACCACGGCAGATCTCATAGTGATCGTTCACAACCCTCACGGGGTAAACATAGAGCTTGGAGGTAGCGTAGTCACGAATGGCCATTGGAAGCCTATTTACAGGATCGGGCCGCCCAGCCAGCTCGTCCGCCGACCCTTTTGGTCCATAAAAACTATCTCCGTATACTGCACTCGGATCCTTGCGATGCACAAGCAATTGCGAGGGAACAAGTTTGATAATACCGGCACTCACAAGAGGCCTTATTTGCAGCACTTCTTGGATAGTTTCGACGAAACGTGCCCGCAATTTGCGTAAACGTTCCTCTGGGTCCGGGTACTGGATCACGTAAGCAGGGTTAAGGTCGAGTACTTTCAGATCATATATATAATCTAGAATGGGATCGTGAATATAGATAGCATCGGCATACAGCGACAACTGTCTGATCATTGCAGTGGGAACAGGAGCTGCCCAACTATCCGGAAATAGTTCAATTGATCCTATGGTGCATCTCTTGATTTGTGTAACCTTCTTTATCACCTCCGCATATCCTTCAAGAAAGGTCTCTAAATCATTACGTCGCAATTTCATGGCTGCGCGTTCGATTCGCTTCTTCTTAGAGAACCCGAATTGATCTAAGTAGCTGTAGACATCTTCCATTTATAGTTTAGCTCACGTTGTTGTTCTAGGTCGTGTGGTCAAGTATAACGATGGCACTGAGGCTGTGGCGCACTAGCGACCCAATCAGCTCGATCTCTTCATCAAGTCTATTCCAATAACCGTTATTTCGTCTATATTTGAAAATTTTGGAGAAATCCGCTGCCAATGGTCCTGAAGAGCGGCAATCAATCCTGCAAAGTCCACGCGATTATCGCTACCGGGCACGTCCCAGCGTGCCTGTTTACCCCGATATACGAGCACAAAGATTCCTCGACTTGAGTGGTTGTCCCGCAGATAGTCACCGCAAAGCTGATTTTCGAGGCGCTCGAATAATTTCGGACCGCTCCATTTGTCGGCAAGCTTAAGTTCTGCAGGGACCGGTCCATCGAAATTTACTCCGTGGAATCTCAGGTCTGGTTTTTTGGCATCGGCAAATTCCTCTTCTTGTGGAATCGAATACCGTCCGAATGCTTTTTCGCGCAGCTCCCGCCCAATATACTTGCGCATGTCGGTTTCTTGCGAAACGTTTTTCAGAATGCCTGCGACGCTACTGTCACCGTGCTCCAAGTCGTCCTTGAGATCGAGAAGCCGCAGGATAGCAAGTTCAGCCAATTCCCTGTGATTGCGGGGTGTACTCTCCAGCTTCTCATGAAAATCTTTAACCTGAGAAGGCGACCAAGGTTCAATATCGCCGTCCTGTTCGGCCTTTGTCTTTGCATGAAGCAGTATCCATGGTCGAGACGCTTCTTCGGGATGCACCTTGGCAATGTCCATCAGTGCCAAAAATGATTCCTTGCCAGGAATCTGTTTCAGCAATTCAAAAAGGCTATTACGCGCATCCTGTGCGTCGTCGCGCAATCCTGGCGAATAGACGCCCGTTCCGCCACGATTGATATCCTCTTTGTGCCGGATGTGCTCGTGCATCAGCAGGTAGAGTGACTTCAGATATTCCGGCTTTTTGAACGCTTCCCGCACGGCAGCCTCATCACCTCTGCGGCTTCCCCAAAGATGAGTTACGAAAGACATCGCAAATAAAGTTCGCTTCTTCCGGGCAGCAATCTTTCCAATTCGGGCCTTGAGAGCTGCAATTGCTGATTCGGGAGCAACGCCAGTCCATACGGCAAACCAGTGAGCCACATGATCCAGCTTTTTTAAAGTGCTACATTTTCGGGACGCTAACTCTTCAATCAGGTCATCCGATATGGTTGATCCCTGAATAATCTTCAGTAAATTTCCTAGGTTCGACAGGTTCTTTGGTTCCTTTGTCTTAAGGAGTTCGTAGATGCTGGGGGCTATCTTGTCCCAAGTCCACTGGCCCGACCAGCTCAGGTCGCTTATGATGTAGTGTGTTTCTGTCTCTGGTCTCTCTATCGATAACTCGTACCGGACTTCTCGCATGAGAAAGTCGCACACAACCTTCGGGTGAGTCTCAAAAAGCTTAGGAAGCCAGGTGGGAAAGCCGTTTAGCTCAAAGGACGCGTACTTGCACGCGAGTTCGACTTCCGCAGCGCTTAGATTCTTTGGCCAGTCTTTGGTTTCAATGGCTTCGATCTCAAGGCCTGTGAGCCCGATGATAACGGTATAGCTCGTTTGGTTTAATGGAGCACCTTCCGAGTGCAATTTTGGCTCATGGTGTCGCCAAATGGAAACTGTGCCATCCCTGTAAAAACGAGCGACTTCCTCGCCGTACTCCGGTATCAGTGTTTTCCAGTTATACTGGGTCCATCGCCCCGTTGTGTTCTTCTTGTCCCGAGTCTGATCAAAGAGATAGAGTACGGCGTTCGTGATGGTTCCGGGCTTTTCACGAAGCGCTGCTCGGGCATCCTCAAGCTTGTCGTTGAAATACTTCTTCCAATCAGCGTGGTATTTCTCTTTTTTCTTTCGGCTGGCTTCGGAGCGCCTTTTCCATTCTGCCTCCTGCTGCTTCAAGCGGCGCGAATCCTGACTTTGAGCAGGCGGCCTCAAATAGGTACCAAGGCGCTCAGATAGCTCAGCATTGCCTGCGACCAAATTCTTCAGTTGCAGACGCCATGCGCGCGGCCGATTAGCCGCTCTATAGAGATTGAAGGCAAGCGACAGGGCGACCAATCTGTCGTCCAGAAGCGTTTTACGAGAAATCTCTTCAGCAACACACTCAAAATCGCTTTCTTCGAACCGCCAGAAAGATCCGAAAATCGAGGCCTGCCAGAAGTCGGTCAGCCGCTCTCCACGCTTCTTGTCAACGGCCCCCCTCGATCTTTGTACTTCAAACCAGAATAACGCCCGGTTCAATTCCTTCCATGCGGGAACGAGCTTTGAGAATTCGGCCTTGACGTCGGTCACGTCATCGCTCCTGTAGCCGCACATAGCTGATAACTTGTGCAGGATTGCAAGAGCATCTGGTTCGAGCGATACGGGATGAGAGGCCAAGATCAGTCGCTCGACGGCTTTGGATGCCGATGCCATCAACCACTGAAAATTCTCTGATACTTCGCAATACCGGCGTTCGATCATGGGTGGAAGATTAAGCAGCCGGTTCAAGCCAGTAACAAGCTTTGGAAGCAACTCAATATCAGCGGTGCCAACAAATTCTGTAACGCCATCCGTTAAATGATCAACTGTATAGGGCTCCTTCGGTTCGCTCTTTTCTAAGCACTTTAAGAGCCATACCAAGGTATGTTCTGTCGGATGGATACCCTCGATAAGTTCAGCAAGCCACTTCCGCTCAAGTTCAGGTGCCTCGGCCAAAAAACTCCGACGGACATGCTCTTGATCCTCGTTGGATCCAATCACTTTGATGGCCCTGAACGCCGCTGTGCGGGCGTACTGTTCAGCAGTTGGCTTTAGTGCAACGTCCATGGCTTCCGGTAGTGCTCCCGCAAGCTGCCCGAGCCATACCATGCGGAGCAGGAATGCTGTCAGATCATCGTTGTCCTTATACCGTCGGATCAAATCGCGCACGTCATCGGTCAGGTCAGGGTTTGCGAAACGCTGGACCGCCGCATAGTCACGCATCGAGCGGCCAGTGGCACCGTCCGCCATTTGTTCGCAAACTTCGCGCAGGATATAGCGACGAAC
>JAPLIX010000426.1 GCA_026388865.1 Pseudomonadota bacterium
ACCTTTGCCGCGGTCAAATACGGCACCATGGCTGTTATTCTGGTTAATATAGCGTTTACCGCAGGCACACTGGGGACTATTGTGCTGTTTACGTGGCTGGGGTACCTGGGCCTTTCCTGGATTAAACTTGAATTTTTTGAAAAGTACGGTGATGTAATCGCTGGAGCAATTATAGGGCTTCTGGGGCTTGCGACCAAAATATTTGCACTCTAACGTCTAACCACAGGGGACAACATAAAAAAGCTGATAGCTGACAGCTTTCAGTAATTATTTCTCTATCCACCCTCCGCACTGCTACGCAGGACGGGCGGGCTCTGTAGTTATTTTTTGACAGTACTAGAAACAACTGGGAGGAACCACCATGAGTGACATTATTACTGATATTGGATTCGATTCTAAAAGCCTGTGGCAGACAAAGGGCTTTGAGCCTAATCCCTTTCCGGAGAGCACCTGGCCGCTGCTGAAAGAATTAAACCTGAAAAAGCTGACCCAAATCGAAGGGGAAGATCTAACGCCAATCCAGGGCATGGTCAAACAGCCGATGGCTGAGGGAACGTTCCGGCACTTCTACACCGAGAAGATCGAAAAGCTCGCCCTTATGTGGCTGCTTATATCTAAAAGTATTGCAGGCGGCAGCTGGGTGGGCTGGCCCAATGATGATTATGACTTTCCGGCGTTGATTATTGCCTGGGAGGAGTCAAAAAAACGGCTGCATATCATCATTGATGTGATGCCCATTGTGGACGTGGTTGAATATGAGTGGTATCGCGAGAAATATCAGGATGGGATTGAGCCGGTCTATAATGAGTACAAGGATTTAATCGGGGTCAATTCAACCTACCGCTGGTTTCGCGCCATGCAGGGCCCCTATCATATTTTTGACAGCCCCAGCGAAAAGCGGGAGCGCGCCCTCAAATGTGAGATGGAATATATTAAATACTGGGTTGAGCTGGTGTGGAAAGCGGAGCCGGTGAAAGATGAACAGTACCGGCAGTATGTAAACAGAAGGAAACGACTCATGATGACCCAGCTGCGGCAGCGGGACCCCCTTGGCTCTGTGCTGATGCGCACCCTCGGTCCGGAGCTGGGGAAAAAGAGTGTCGTGGGATATACATAAGACAGGGATTGGGGATTTAAGATTGCAGATTGCGGAATGTGGAATGAAAAGAGGTAAAAAGGCAACAGGCAATAGAAAAAGGCAGAAGGCACAAAGGCACAAAGAAAATGTTCAAATTGCTGATAGCTGAAGGCTGAGAGCTGAACGCTGTCAGCTTTCAAGACAATTATGTTAAATACAGAAAAGGAGGGATGCTATGCTGTCAATGCTGGAAATTATGAAAAAAGGTGCCGAGCTGGTCAACAAAGATGAAGAATTCAAGGCCCAGATGGTTGAGCTGGAAGGGGATATAATCTTCTGGAGATTCGAAGATGACCAGCCCGCAGTTACCTCCCGGCTGGATAAGGGCGTGATAGTCGTTGAAGAGGGCGAGCACCCCGGCTCCCAGGTGGGCATGAAGCTGAAAGCAAAGGTGCTGCTTGATGTCATCGACAACTCTCTTGAGGCCAAGATGATGTACACCTACACGGAGCTGGTCAAGGGTGACATGGAGCTTGCCCGCCATCATGTTTTTGCCCTGGTGCCGTATATCTTTGGCATGCAGGACTACTATGATTCCCATGAAGAATTCCAGAAAATGGTCAGTGCCCGGAAGAAAGAGTGCGGAGGGTAACCGCAATGAGCGAGCATGAGCACAGCATTGTTATTGATGAAGAAAAATGCATCGGCTGCGGCATATGCGTTGAGTACTGTAATGTCGATGCCATACGCATCAATGAAGATAAGGGTATTGTAGAAGTGGTGGACCTTGATGTCTGCATTGAATGCCACAGCTGCCAGCAGATGTGCCCGGAGAAGGCTATCAGGGTCTATCCCCAGATCGATGAAGTTCTGCCAAACCTCTAATATGAAAAGGGACTCCCATGGCTGAAATACAGTTTATCGTCCATAAAGAGCTTTGCATAGGTTCAGATAAATGCGGCGGCATCTGTGCCCGCATCTGCCCGCCGGACATCATTGCGTATGTGGAAGAAAACGGGAAACAAGTCCCCTGCGTGAACGACATAGAACTGTGCATGAAAGACCATGGGTGTCAGAATAACTGCCCGGTAAAGGCAATTACCATACTTCCGCCACAGGAAGGTGGGAGAAACTTTTAACGTTATGAATATAACCTAATTCTTTGGTACTGCCAAAAGTTCTAAGAGAAAATGAGGAGATATGGAACCACAGAGTTCACGGAGAAATTCTCTGTGGTCTCAATGCTATAAAATCTGGAAGGCAATAAATTAAGAATTTACCGTTTGTTATCTTGGGGAGTTCCTGAATTCGGAATGTTTTATTCTTTTTGTTTCCCGGTAGCCTTTCAGTTACCTGGTAATGGAGCAGGGGGGGAGTGAGGATACAGAGGATAACAATAGAGAGGACACAGAGGGGAGGTAACAGAATTTCTGTTACCTCCTTGAAATAAAATATTTTCTCTGTGTGCTCTGTGGTTAATTTTTTGACAATACCTAATCTTTAACAGGGAGGTATGCCATGACAGAGTACCATTTGGAAAAAGAAGTGGGGTTCAGGTGCGATACCTGGCCGGCCAAAAATGTTCCCAACATCCGGCCGTTTCCTGAAAAGTGCTGGGAGATACTGCGCACCCTTGATTTAAAGCCGTTAACGGGTACGTATCAGGGATACAATATGGACCTTCTGCTGGAAACTCTTGAATCCCCCATGGCCAAGGGCGCGGTGCGGGTATTTCAGTCGGACAAAATTGAGAAGGTCTGCATCTGGTGGCAGGTGCTTTCAGGGCGGTCCATATCAGGCGCGGTCATCGGCTTCCCGCGGGATGATTATGATTTCCCGGTCATGCTTATTGACTGGGACGAGGGACGGGGCCCCGGGCACGGCATGGTTGATCACATGCCCCTGTGTGACCTCGTGATCAATGAAGACTACCGGCTGAACTATCTGGATAAGCTGGATAATACCTTCAGGGAATATTATGACATTGTCGGCCCTCCGTCGCTGCATGTCTGGTTCAGGACCCTTACCGGCCCCTATTACAGCTTTTTCAGAACTCAGGCAGGAGGAACGCCAGAATACCGGGAGCGCATTCTTAACCTGCCTTTGCGATACCTTGCGCTGTGGGCTGAAACGGTGAAGGAAGCACAGCCCATAAAGGACCTTGCCCACCGGCAGTACTGCATCAAACGCAAGCGGATACTTCAGGACTGGCTGTTTGATCGGGATCCGGTGACTTCGGTAATGCTCCGCTGTTACGGCAAGGAGCTTGGGTCACTGGTGATGAAGGGGCTGTCATAAATAAGAGCTGATAGCTGACAGCTGTCAGCTGAAGGGTGCTTTTTAAAGGAGATATACCATGCCAAAAGTTACCGAACAGGATATTGTCCAGATAGAAATAAAAATTGATGAAGAAAAGTGTGTCGGCTGCGGCACCTGCATATCAGTGTGCCCGGTCAATCTCCTTGAATTAAAACTAATTGGGAAAAAGAAAAAGAGCTGTGCGCCGGACCAGAGCTTCTGCCTGAAGTGCCATATGTGTGAATTTCACTGCGGGTATGAAGCTATTAAGGTGTTTCCGCCGTTTGAAGGCCAGCAGCCGACCGACCAGGCGAAGGTGCCGATGCGCCACAGGTAGCATGGGATTGCAGAATGCAGATTTCAGATTGCGGAATATTTAATTAACCGCAGAGCACGCCGAGACCGCAGAGACAGAACAGTGAAATCTCTCAGCGAACTCTGCGCTCTCAGCGGTGAATAGCGGAATAAGCAGAAAGACACTCATGCGGGTTCTTTTAATTCAACCTCCGATGTATCATCAAAAGGTTCAGCTTTCACCCAACCTGGGCCTGGCCTCTATTGCTGCGGTGCTCGAGCAGGACGGCGTGGGCGTGGGCGTGCTTGACGCGGCCGCGGAAGACCTTTCCTATGATGATATTATTGAGCGTATTCGCGCCTTCAGC
>JAPLIX010000166.1 GCA_026388865.1 Pseudomonadota bacterium
AGGCCGGGACTTTGCCTCCGGCTTCTTTCAGATTCGCAGTCACCCACGACACCCTTGCCTTTGGCTAATGATTCCTACTGCCAAGTTCATAGCGGACTTACACCGCCAAGTTATCGCCCATGCCGGGCACACATAAAAAAGAACACCGAAGGCTTTCCTCCGGTGTTCTTTTTTATTTCCAGCCCCGCACAAATCACAATAAGCAGAGCACATCTATTCTCACATGGGGTAATCGGCGTCTTAAACGTCAGGTTTTCTTTGCCGGTTGACCGCTGATACTAGGTAAAATCCCGTCCCAATAAGGCGGAACAAACGGGGAGGGTTGCACTAACTGCTCGACTGTTTAATACCGTGAGTCTCTTCCGAATCCGCCGCCGCCCCTGTTGCCTCCGGGAGCGCCTTCTTTTTCAGGTCTGGCCTGGTTGACCATAATTTTTCTGCCGTTTAATTCAGTACCGTCAAGCTTTTTTATCGCTTCCTGGGCTTCATCCTCTGATGCCATCTCCACAAAACCAAACCCTTTCGACCGGCTGGTATATCTGTCCCGGATAATTTTTGCCGAAACGCAGGTTCCCGCTTTGCCGAAATTTTCAGTCAGATCATTTTCCGTTACTTCATAGGATAAGTTGCCAACATATAATTTGTTATTCGCCATAGGATATCTCCTTACGTATATCTACCATACTATAATAGAAGAATATTTTACCTGTCAGAAACTATTCCGTCTCATCGATTTCAGCTTTCTGCGTTTTGCCTCGGCCCGCTTGCGTTTCTTTTTTACGCTTGGCTTTTCAAAGAACTTTCTCCGTTTTAGCTCCCGGTGCAATCCATCGCGCTGAACCTTTTTTTTCAAAATCCTCAGCGCTTTTTCTATATCTCCCGTAACCCTTACTTCAATTGGCATGCGTGCCCCTTTAGCGGTATGGTTAGTAACAATTAAATCAGGGGAGCCCCATCCCGTTTAGGCAGAATACGCGGGAGCCTCCCTTTTGCCTGAACATAACGTTAATTGATTTTTGAATACAAAAGAAGGACCCGCGAGATTAATAGAAAATCCCGCGAGCTATGGCCAGCAAACGAGAGGGTTTTCAAATTAAAATCGTAGTTCCTGTTAATACAGAACTCTTAATTATATGAATATACTCTGGACAAGATTAAAATGCAATTAAAAATTTAATGCCCGGTAAAGTTCATGAGATGAACGTTACCCATTGATTTTTCAGATTAATCTGCAATATTATCCAGATCATGCTGTGTAGCCTCGAAGCTCTCTGAGCACCTGAACGCTCTGTTTCTTTTCAGTTTTTAGGGCGCCCAGATTCTTTATGTTCTCCAGGAAGGCCCGTTTATCATCCTCTGCCTGCACATCTACAAATCGCTTCTTGAAATCCTCAAGGGTAATCAACACCGCTTTGATCTTATTTTTTTTGCTCAGCAGTACCGGTTCGCCGGTTTTATTGAGGGCCTCAATAATTTTTTCTAAGTTGTTTCGCGCGGTCAGCGCATTGATGGTTTTCATGAATAGCACCTCCTATGCATACCATAGAAAATAAAACTAATACATGTCAAGTGCAGATATGTGTGTACACAAAAGGCAATATAGCTGAAAAAAGCACTCAGCAGTGCGCTAAGGGCTTGATGTATATGGAGCCGGCGCGGGTACTTGAACCCTTGACCTGCTGACTACGAATCTATGCAGGTGTCGATTCCTGTTTTCCTTGTTGTTACTTTTTTAAAAAAATTTCACAGGATCGCATCGATTCCCAGCCGTTATGCCCGGAAGAAAAATTATCGTTACTGCACATTTTGTGATTTTTTGTGATATATAATCTCACGAGCGCGAACTGCTGTTAAAAGCACTGTTTTTCACATACCGCCTAACGCGAACTGCTGCTGAAGGCACTGTTTTTCACATACCGCCTGTACAAACTCATTCCCGAAAGGAATCCATCACATGAACATGACGTTTTTCAGACAACTGACGCTGTGTTTTTTATGTATTCTTGCTTTTGCCGGCTGCACACAAAGCGGGGGCAACATATCGCAGGGGGATGCGGAGAAAGTGTCGCAGGACATTGCCGCAATCATAGAGCAGGACCCGCGACTTTCCGGCACGACAGCTCTTGACCTGGATGACTATGAGCAGCTGGCACAGAAATTCGCCGGGGTGAAGAATGTGGAATATGCCGAATTTGCTAAAGACACGCTCGGCTCCATTCATATTCAGGTTGCAGGGGGCGGATTTCTTCTCTGGCGGCACATAAAAAATACCTATACCGAGGCTGCAACACTGCCCGCAGGCCTTGACCTAGCATCCCTCACCGACCCGACATGGAACAGCGGCTGGAGTGCGCCGGCGGAGCCTGGTGAGTTTGCCGATACCGTGAGCTCCGAAACCGTCGCCCGCTCGCTGCAGGGTAATGAATCAAACGGTCATGCCACCCACTTTCCCGTTGCTCTTGACAACCCCGACCCGGAATACACCGCAGATGATGCCGTAGCATGTCAGCAGCAGGGCAAAATCGCCATCGTCGATT
>JAPLIX010000544.1 GCA_026388865.1 Pseudomonadota bacterium
ACTGGCTGTCACAAACCAACAACCGGAGACGGGCTGTAGTTATTTAAAAGTCCCTTTTCCGACATTATCTAAAAATCACGCCGATCTATAAATGAACATGTTGGTTAATTATCCCGCTGTTTACATGGGTAAATATGAATTAATTGCAAAAAAAATACCTTCTTGTCTAGTATTTGTCAAGCAATTTATTAAGTGCCTAATAATTATTAAATAAACAAACTATTAATGATAGTAAACTGTTTTTTGGCATCAAGAGGAATAAGTAATCATTATTTATGCTTTTTTTTAAGCTCATAAATTAATTCATTTTCTCTGGCAAAACCCAACTCGTCTCGGGCTAAATCTTCTAAATGGCGGCGATCATTTTTCAATTGTTCAATATGCTTTTTTAACGCAAGGTTTTCTTCCTGGAGCCGCTGATTGCTTTCTTCAAATCGCCCAAGTTCCTCTTTTAATCGGGTCATATGGAGCAAACCCCTTTGGCCGAAAACGGTCATAGCTAAAAGCGCCACCAGAATTAAAATAAATATTAGGCATATGATCTTCTTACCCATAAATCTTATTTACTCCCTGCTATAAACAAAAATTATGCCATTAATATTTTGCTCATATTCAACGGAGGCAGCATACTAAAATAACTAAAAAAGATAAATTAAATAAAAGTTTAAGGTATAAAAATGTTAATTTTTGATGTTCAAACATTACATGTAAGTATAATTTGTGTACATTTATGTACTAATTTTAGAAAAGTTATAGCTATCTTTGCCTCCAAATAAAATGGGCAACGACCTGATAATCGCTGCCCATAGCATTAATACATGAAAACACCTCAATTCCGTAAATCTGTTGTTTTGGTTACAGCTCTACGATGAAGGCATGTCCCATGCCGCCGCCGATACAAAGCGTTGCAAGGCCCCGCCGGGCATTTATCCGTTTCATTTGATGCAGAAGGGTTACCAGAATTCTGGCGCCACTTGCACCGATAGGATGCCCTATAGAAATTGCGCCGCCATTATGATTCACCCGTGCCGGATCAATGCCTAATTCTTTGATACAACAGATGGCCTGGGAGGCAAATGCTTCATTTAATTCCCAGTAATCAATGTCTTCTATTTTTAGTCCTGCTTTTTTGAGAACATTCTTTACGGCAGGAATAGGCCCCATACCCATGAAAGCAGGATCAACGCCTCCTGATGCATAGGACACAATGGTTGCTATCGGGGTTTTACCCAGTGCCTTTGCCTTTTCTTCAGACATTACCACCAGCGCAGCAGCCCCGTCATTTATACCTGAAGCATTACCGGCAGTAACAGTCCCCTCTTTTTTAAATGCAGGTCGCAGCTTTGCCATTGTTTCAGGTGTTGATCCCAATGTCGGGTATTCATCAGTATCAAAAACTACCGGAGCACCCCTTTTTTGCGGAATTTCTACGGGAATTATTTCATCTTTAAACAGGCCGAGCTTAATGGCCCTTTCTGCTTTGTTTTCGCTTTCTGCTGAAAACCGGTCCTGCTCTTCACGTGAGATATTGAATTTTTCAGCTATATTTTCTGCCGTTATTCCCATATGATAGTCATTAAACTTTTCCCAGACACCGTCATAGACCATACAGTCAACCAGAGATCCGTTATTCATCCGATACCCCCAGCGAGCGCCCGGCAATGCATACGGTGTTAAGCTCATATTTTCCTGCCCGCCGGCTATAACTATTTCATTATCTTCTGCTTTAATACTCTGTGCCGCCAGTGCCACAGCTTTGAGCCCTGAAGCACATACTTTATTGATGGTAAATGCAGGTACCTCTTTCGGTATACCTGCTTTCATGGCTGCCTGCCTGGCAGGATTTTGTCCCTGGGCTGTGGTTAACACATGGCCGAAAATTACCTCCATTATTAAAATCCTCCTTTACAGGTTTAGCAGTGATAATAACATGTGATTTATTATCGTGTTGCATGCGCTATGTCAAGGTAATAATATTGTATGACAAGCTTTGTATCAATAACAAAAATGGTTCAGCTTGCATTATGCATTTGTCTATTTTTATGTTATATTTTTCATGAAATGCAGCAGTAATCCTGTGGAGGAAAACAATATATGTTTTATGAAGGGAGAAAGGCATGAGTGATGAGATTATTCTGACTGAAGCAAGTTTTGAAGAAGAGGTTTTAAAGTCTGAACTGCCGGTGCTGGTTGATTTCTGGGCAGAGTGGTGCGGTCCCTGCAAGATGTTTGCGCCAATAATTGAGGAACTTGCAACAGAATACAAAGGGCGGGCTAAAATAGCAAAACTTAACGTTGACCAGAACCCTGCAGTCGCGGAAAAATTCGGGATTCGTGGCATTCCTACCGTAATCCTTTTCCATGGCGGGGCAATTGCTGAGCAAGCAGTTGGCGTTCAGTCAAAAGCGAACCTGGTAAAGATGCTGGATAAAAAAGTATCATAGGAAAGCACAGTTATTTGCCTAAGATAGTTTTAAAATGACATGCTTTGACCAGACCGATCGGACCGGTTAGCATCATGTTGCCCCCCGGAGCTGCAAAGGTTACGGGCAGCCCGGTGAGGCGCATTTTTTCCCTATGGGGTCCGGTAACAATAATATGTTCAATGGATGATATAATGCCCTTATTTATATACAGGACGCCATGCCCCCAGTCATCGAATATCTCCTGATGAGTGACCTCGCCCTTTGCAAACCGAATGATCAGTTGCCGTAATTTTTCCATGCTGAGCATGGCGGTATGGTGCTCCAGCAGCGCATCAATTTTTTTGTTACGCACTATTGCGCAGAGGGTGTGATCATTGCCCGCATTAACGATAAGGTATGGATCAGGGCGGTCTTCCATGCAGCCCAGAACCGCACATAATGCAGTGTCTATAACCAGAACTTTACCTGAAAAATATTTTTTAACCGTCTTGACCAATGATCGCATGCGGGTGAAAACCGGCGGTACATCCTCTGCCCAGTAGGCGCAGCGCTCAGGTTCATTGTGCGCCATCAATTGTTTTGACAGCATCTCAAAGCGGAACATTCGGTCAGAGCTTCCGACAGGAGATGCTCCATGATCCTGCACAGCAACGGCCACGATCCCCACATCCATTGCCTCAGAAAAATGCGCGAGAAAGGATTGCAGAAGCGGCAGGTTGACTTCCGCCAGGTGAAGCTCCTGACCGGCAAACGTTTCGGGCGGACTGCCAATCGTTATGCCCAGCATGCGAACCATGTCAAGGTTATCCCTGATTGATGCTGCAGCCTCCGGTTCCATATAGACAGCATATCCTTTTTTGATATGCTGTTTTATCGCCTTTGACAGCATACCCCCGCCTATGGTGCTTCCGTTAATATAGAGATCCCCAGAAGCGTTTTCTATGATCTTTCCATAGAGTGCCGTCGGAGAGGGGAGGATGAGGGAGATGCAGTTTTCAATATTTTTGTGAGGATCGTAGAGGAGTATATCCTGGGTTCCCTGGCCGATATCAACGGCAAGGATTTTTTGATCTGTCTCAGGCAGCTGAACCATGCCGCAGCATTCCCCCAACGTGTTGTTTTAGCGTATCTTTTAAAAACAGCTGCACGTTATTTTTATCGGAAAGGTTAAGAGATACAACGGTTGCCCGCGCATTAAAATCACGGAGGTCTTTATCGGCTTGATAGTGATCGGTGGCTTCATCCCTGATGTTATTTATAATCACCCGTGCTTTTTGCAGCGCATAGAGTCTGCTTGGTTTCATGGTTTGAATTCCGCCGCCATAAACAAAAAAGGAGAGGTCAGGCTCTATATAGGTTGCGATGCTGTTGCCTTCGATAAGGAGGCCATTATAGCTTCCAAGGACGGACAATGCCTGCTCCATAGTCTCGACAAGATGCTGCTCAGGGGTCCTGACCCAGACGACCTGTGACGCGCCGCTGGTTTTAAGGCGAAAGGTATCCTTGCCGGGCACCATAATTGATGCATCATCAAAAGATACGGCAGTAAAAAAATCTTCGATCGTTATTTTGATAGCGGCAAAATCTTTCACTAAGGTCAAGATGTATTCTGCCAGCAGCGTTTTTCCGATTCCTGAATGTGATCCGGAAACAGTTATTACTGCTTTATTCTGGAGGTAATGTGCAAGTGCCATGATTATAATGTAAAGCTATACAGAGCCGCAGATTTACACATTTCACCATCCCTGTTTAACCACCAATAGCCGACATGCCTCTGATGCATTTTTTAAATACCTGTTCTGTAGCGTGGTGCTTCTGGGGCTTTGAGAGGATTGCTTCATTTATAATGTCTGCAAGGGCGTCATCACTGCAGCCCTGCCGCACCTTAGTTTTCAGGTCGACCTCCGCATCGGAAAAAAGACAGGTACGCAGCTTTCCATCCGGGGTCAGACGCAAGCGGTTACAGGTTGCACAGAAATGGTCACTCAGTGCGCTGATAAACCCAAGCCTTCCCTGTGCCCCCTCTATAGTATACATTTGCGCAGGCCCGGAACCATTATCTGACGGGAGTTCGAGAAGGGGCCCGATGGTTTTGATGCTCTGCCTGATTTCATCAGCTGACACGAAACGTTCTTTTTCCCAGCCGTTTTCCATGCCGACGGGCATGTATTCAATAAAGCGTACCTGAAGGTTCTTCTCCATCGAGAGTTTAGCGAAAGAGGTAATTTCATCGTCATTGATGCCGCGAATTACCACTACGTTTATTTTAATAGGGGAAAAGCCCGCTTCCTGAGCGCTCTTCATACCGGCGATTATCTGGTTAATATCGCCACCACGGGTTATCATGGTATATTTATCAGGGTTCAGTGAATCGAGGCTGATATTTAACCGTTTTAGCCCAGCGCTGCGCAGGGGCTGAGCAGCGGGGGAAAGCAGGATGCCGTTGGTGGTCATGGAAAGATCCTGAATGCCCTGAATGCCGGATAGAGCGGAAACAAATTGTACCACCCCTTTTCTCGCCAGCGGCTCACCGCCGGTGATCCTGATTTTTGTTATTCCCTTTTTAACTGCTATGCAGGCAATGCGCAGGAGTTCTTCATAGCTCAGGATGTCATCATGGCCGATAAGTGATATGCCCTCTTTCGGCATGCAGTAAATGCAGCGCAGATTGCAGCGGTCGGTAATGGATATCCGCAGGTAATTTATATGACGATTATATGAGTCTATAAGCTGTATCATTGGTGCACAATAAAAAAACCTGAATCTTTTTGCTGCAAAGAATTCAGGGTAGTGGCTCCTGTTATCTCCTTTCCAGCAACCGGGAGGTTAAACCGTTTCCAGTAAAACCCTGTCGGTCAGTGCCCATAGAATTGTTCCTTAGGGACAATGACTCGGAGACTTGCTTATTAAATAGATAATATGCGCTGCTTTGTCAAGCTGTTAAAAACAGGACTTTCCCCAAAGTTTATAGTGCTGTCATTACTAGAGCGCAGGGGGGTTTTTTAGCCACAATCCCGAAACCCTTCGGGCTTCGGGACGAATTCTCTCCTGCCAGACCCCATTGCATT
>JAPLIX010000458.1 GCA_026388865.1 Pseudomonadota bacterium
GAGATACGCCTTGAAATACTTTTCAGCGCACTGTTGGTATTCTTTTCTGAAAGGGTTGTTATGCCCGTTTTCTTGACTCGCGAATTATTTCAACTATTTCTTGTTTAGAAAAACCCTTGCTTAAACCCGGAACATCAAAAGGAGAACGACGGGGGCGGGTTGTTTGCGGTATAATGGCGTACATATCACCCTTACGGCGGCTGATTACCACTTCGCTGGTTTTAGATTCTTCAAGGATGCTTGCAAGCTTCTGTCTTGCTTCAGAGTATGTATAGACTTTCATAGGATTATGTCACCACCTTTATGGATAGACTTTTAGCCACCTCACACATGCGATTATCCAGACTGATGAGGGGCAATTTTGTTTCAATGCAACACTGAAGGTAGAATGCGTCATACGCATGGATATTGAACTTAACGGCCATTCTCATTGCGTCATATATCTTTACGGGCAAGAGCCTGACGGCGATTCTCTGTGAAATGCTGAACGCCCTTAAAACTTCTCGATCAGTTAAACGGCCCTTTCTCTTTACGGTAATCAGTGCATTCGCAATCTCATAAGGAAGTACTTCCGGGGAGACAACTCCATACCCGGAGGTTCTCTCGATCACCCATTCGCGGTTCGCTTCGTCAAGGATTACTGATAGAAATGCACTGGCATCAGAAACTATTTCCATGCACTATTTGTACAACTCATTTTGTGAGTTGTCAATATTATTCTTGAGGGCATAATCCTTTATTAAATTTTGGGAAATACGGGGACACTTTTTTATAATAATAAAACAACAAATAAAATTGGGGACTGCAACAGACTTTTTTTACTCGGCGTATTTATCTGTCGGCTACTGCGCGGCATAACGGTGCAGCTTACTGGTTTGAGAGAAAAAAATAACAGTTATCTGTCTCGTAAAGACCCCCTCTAACTCCCCCTTGATAAGGTGGAGGATGCTGCGCTCCTGAGAAGCGGTGCCGGCAATGGCCCCGCTTTTTTTGCTATTGAATATGCACCGTATGTAATGGTAATAAGATGGAAAATATAATTGCAGGAACTAAAAACTGATGAAACTGAACTGGGCAGAGTGCTGGGCGGTCTGCTTACAGCCGCCCGTTCTTGCGTCTACTGTTTTTGCTGTTTTATAAAATCCTCCAGGATGATCACGGCGGCCAGCGCGTCGATTTGCCGGGGATCGACTTTGAAATTATAGCGCGCAGAGCTTTTCATGCGCTCTTCCGCTTCAAACGATGAGAGTGACTCATCCTGCCGGTACAGGGGTACGGGTTTCAGGGCTGCCTCAAGCTTTTCGCCAAAGTCCAGTATGCGCCTGGTCATGGTTGTTTCCTTGCCGTCCAGCAGCCGGGGCACGCCCAGCACCACCGCGGTAACTGATTCCGCCCGCACCAGGCGCAGCAGATCCTGCAGCAGCGCCTTATCGCTTTTGTAATTAAGCCGGGCATAGGGCAGGGGATAGGGGTCCTGTGCGGGAGCAAACATTGCCAGCCCTACAGCTTTTGTTCCATAATCGACTGACAGTAGCTTCTTGCCGATTGATTGCGCGGGTTCTTTCGGGTCTGTGGAAGACATGGAGCATATATAATACGCCGAGAGGACGGGGGCAAGAATTTTTAATGCCTCGATTGAACTGCTATCCCCCGCAGAATACCTTATACCGGGTTGATTGCGGCAGGGAATTTACCTGTCATCCATCATATTAAAACCTTTCCCTTCATTGTATGTGGCTGACCAAGGCCGGCAGCCTTCAAAACCGTGGGAGCAATATCGAGGCTTTGCGGGTTAGTTTTTTTTATCCTGTAATTGGAAAAAAATATACCGGATACTAACGAAGGGTCGACAATGTGGTCACCGCTCCATTTTTTCTGGTTGGGCTCTAAAAGACTCCGGGGAGCTCCCCCGATTGCTGTCTGCCAGCTCATACGGTAACCCGTATTAAAACCAACGACCAGATCAGGTGCTGCTGCACGATATTCACCGTTGTACAGGGCATCCGCAGCATACATCTGTTTGATAACGCTGTCCAAAGAGGAGGGATCTTTAAGAGATTGCAGGCCATGAGCAATCCTTCTTGCCAGCGTTCCCGCCTCGCTGCCGGGCTGTACAATGCCGCGGCCCTCTCTTCCCTTGAGGTTTAGATAGATGCTTGAGAACCCCAAAGAATATGCTGCGGTTTTACTCCAGTCAACATGTCTGAACAAAGCTCCGCCCTCTTTATCTTCGGGGTCAGGTTTTTCACGAAGCACCATGTAGCCGTTTTCGATCAGCCAGCGATTCAGATTGACCCCCTGGCGAAAGGTGGTAAAACCATGGTCTGACAGGATAAGCAGCAGTGTTTTATCATCAACATGACCGCGCATGATTTCGCCGATGATGCGGTCCGCCCGCTTGTAATAATCGCGAATAATTCCACCATACTTTTGCGCGCCTTTTTTATCGTACAGCGGATGTCCCGCATCTTCAAACCGCCAGAAGATGTGCTGTATCCGGTCAGTGGTATCTATGACAAAGGCACATACACCTTCCCGGAATTTGCTGAGCGTGTAGTGCAGCATTTTCTCGCGCTCATCCATGATCTGCGCACACATATCAATAAAGGCATCATCGCTGATTACTCCTTCCGTGAGGGGCTTGGTATCCTCGGGAATGCCCTGGGTATAATAAGGCCCGCCGACAGCATCAGCAAGCTCCCGGGAAAATCCTTCAGGAGCTGATATGCTGAAACGCGGGTTCACGGGATTAATCTGGAGCGGGGAGAGATAGATGGTTATATGGGGGTCGGCGCTGCCAAGA
>JAPLIX010000517.1 GCA_026388865.1 Pseudomonadota bacterium
GCGCTGAAACCGCAGACCCTGGTGGTGAACGGGGTATCGAAGTCCTACTCCATGACCGGCTGGAGAATCGGCTATGCTGCGGGGCCAAAGGACGTGATCAGCGCCATGACCAACATCCAGAGCCAGAGCACCTCAAACCCGACCTCGATTGCGCAGAAGGCAAGCCTTGAAGCCCTCAACGGGCCGCAGGATTTCATCCCCATGATGGTGAAAGAATTTGACCGGCGCCGGACCTATATGGTTGACCGGCTCAATGCCATGCCCGGTGTCTCCTGCTTCAAGCCAAGCGGCGCCTTCTATGCCTTCCCCAATGTTTCCGGGGTTTATGGCCGCAAGGCCGGCAGCCTGACCATTGCCGATTCCTCGACCTTTGCCCAGTATCTGCTCGAGTCAGTAAACGTTGCGGTAGTGCCGGGTGTTGCGTTTGGTGCCGATGAAAACATCCGCCTCTCCTATGCAACATCCTTTGCCAATATTGAAAAGGGGCTTGACCGGATACAGAAAGCCATAGAAGCGTTGACATGATTTTTAAAGTGTGAAATAGTTTGAGCAGCTGGTGCAGCGAACATTATGGTATCATTTGCGATATGTGTTCTTTGGTATAGCTATAGTGAACGACTTGCGACAGGCGGATAAACAACCGGTTGTTATTGCGAGTCCGCAACCGCAAACGAAACAAGCTCGGCTCGACTGAGCTCGCCGCAGTCAGCGATTGCCGCGTCGTTCCCGATTATATCGGGACCTCCTCGCGAGTGACGCCTCGAGCCACTCGCTGCATTCTATCTTTTTGTCGTTCAGCACAACAGGGAGTGATTTATATATGTTAGAAATGCTATCTCAAGCAATACTTCCATCAGTGGTAACATCAGGCGACATCTCCACCGGCCTGCAGGATAATGTCTGGGATCTCGTTCTGAATGCCGGCCCTACGGTAAAGATGGTGCTTTTGCTGCTCATGCTCTTCTCCATCATTTCCTGGGGTATTATCTTCTTAAAATTCCGCGTTATTCGCGCGGCCATTAAGGAGACCGAGCTGTTTCTGGGAATGTTCTGGGAGACGGCCAAGCTCTCGCAGATTTATGCGGAGGCCAAAAAGCTCCAGCACAGCCCCCTGGCGGAAATTTTCCGCTCCGGCTATATCGAGCTGGAAAAATTCAGAAAGCTTGCCACCAGTCCCATGCAGGACCTGGGGCAGGCAAACCCGGACCTCGACCTCATCTCGCCCATCATGGGCATGGGTAATATCCGCAGGGCGCTGGAACAGGCCATGATAGCCGAGCGCACCAGGCTGGAAAAGAATCTCAACTTTCTTGCCACCACCGGCTCTACCTCGCCCTTTATCGGGCTGTTTGGTACGGTCTGGGGCATCATGGATGCATTCCGCAAGATCGGCGTCCGCGGCTCAACCAACCTCGCCACCGTAGCCCCCGGTATTTCAGAAGCGCTGATCGCAACGGCGGTCGGCCTGTTTGCCGCTATTCCGGCAGTGGTTGCCTATAATTACTACCTGGGCAAAGTAAAAAACCTGTCTTCGGAAATGGACAACTTTTCCTCGGAGTTTTTAAATATTATTCAGAGAAACTTTGAAGCAACAAGGAAGGCCCAGCAATGACCGGAGGCGATAGATCATCAGGCCCGATGGCGGACATCAATGTCACGCCGATGGTTGATGTCATGCTGGTGCTGCTGATCATCTTCATGGTTGCAGCACCGCTGGTGCAGCAGGGGGTGGATGTGCAGCTGCCCCAGGCAGCAGCCAAGACCATCTCGGTCCAGCAGGAGCACCTTACCCTGTCTCTTAACAAAGATAAGCGCATTTTCCTGAATGAAATGGAGATCGATCGTTCCCGGATCAAGGAGAAGCTGGTGAGCATTTTCAGCCAGCGCACGGACAAAGAGCTGTTCTTGCGAGCTGACAAGGATCTTCCCTACGGGTTTGTCATCAGCGTCGTTGCCGCGGTGAAAGAGGCTGGCATTGAAAAGCTGGGAATGGTGACCGCACCGCTCGAGGAGAAATGACCGCACCGCAGTTACTTACCTCGTCCCTTTTTTCAGGCTCCCATCCTGCAGAGCCAAAACTAAAGTGGATGGTGGTGCTGTCAGGTGAGGTGCACCTGGTGGCCTTTGGCGCTATTATGGGGCTGCCGCCGTCTTCATCGCGGAATATTTTTTATTCACCGACCTATTCAGTTGATCTGGTGGGGCTGCCGTCGAGCGGAGCTCCGTTTGCCGGCAGTGCCGGGAAAACCTCCGGTAAGTCAGCATCGGAAGAAGTTAAAAAGCAGCACGTCAAGCTCTGGAAGGGCCCCGCCGCAATAGAATCACAGGTAAAGGTTCAGGCCGGGCGCTCTCACCCGGTGCTCGACATTCCGGCAAAAGAAAAAAAGCTTGCGCCGCAGCGGCCGGAACCGGAAGCGGCTGAAGGCACCGCAGCAGGCTCTGCTGAAGAAAACCCGGGCGCAGCCGGGGCTGATAAAACCTCTTCTGCAGCCAAGGCTGAGACCCGCGAGCAGGGCACCGGAGGCGGCGTGCCGGGAGCCGGACCGGGTGGTCCAGGCGGCGCAGGAGGTGCGGCAGCGAACCTTCGCTTCAGCCGCTACTACCAGGCCCTTTACGAAAAAATCTACCAGTCGTGGATACTGCCCGACTATGTCACGGAGAAAGAAGGTTCGCGAGAGGTTATCGTCGTTATAAAAATCCAGAGGGATGGAAAAATTCTGGGAGCAAGCTTTGAAAAAGCGTCCGGGAACCGCCAGCTCGATGCTTCGGTTATGAATGCCCTGAAGAAGGCCGATCCCCTGCCGCCGCTGCCGGATGATTTCCGCGAAAATTTTTTAGAAATCGGAATCCGTTTTATTCCACAGCAGAAAGCCCAATAACATCATGAAACGATCAGCTCTTATATCCCTGCTCATTGCAGCCAGCGTGCTTATCGCATGGCCCGGCAGTGCTCTCGCCAAGGTCTACCTTGACATCCTGTCCCCGTTTGCCACGCGCCTGCCGATAGCAGTACCCGCTTTTAAAAACACCGGCTCCCAGCCGGACACTGAAAATATCGCCGCCAAAATGGCCGCGGTCATCCGGCAGGACCTTGACCTTTCAGGGTTCTTCCGCGTTCTTGACGCAAGCGCGGTGTCTTCGGACCCGGCCTCTTCCGGTACCACGGTGGATACCATCAAATGGGACAGCTGGACCATTATCGGGGCCGAGGCGCTGGTTACCGGCGGCATCTCCGTGAACGGCAGTGAACTGGTCGCAGAGCTGCGCCTGTTTGATGCAGTACAGCGGCAGTCAATCGTGGGCAAGCGCTATTTTGGCCGGGCCGAGGACGCCCGGCTTATCGCCCACAAATTTTCCAATGAAATATTTAAAAACCTCGCCGGCGAGCAGAGCGTCTTTGAGACCAGGATTGCCTTTGAAAAACGCTCCCAGGGAACTAAAGAAATCAGCATCATGGATTTTGACGGCGCCCATGCTGAGACCATTACCGAAATGAACTCCATCTGCCTGAGTCCGGCATGGTCGCCTGACGGTAAAAAGATTGCCTTCACCTCATATGCGGACGGGAACCCCGATCTCTATATCAAAGATCTGGCCAGCGGAAAAACTGAACGGGTTTCTCATAAAAAAGGCGTCAATATTACTCCCGCGTGGTCGCCTGACGGCAGAAGAATTGCCTTGACATTGAGCCTAAACAACGGTAATTCAGAAATCTATGCACTGGACGTTGCAACCAGAGATCTTGAGCGACTGACCGACGACCCGGCAAATGATGTTTCTCCAACGTGGTCACCTGCTGGTGACGCCATCGCCTTTGTTTCAAGCCGCTCCGGGTCCCCGCAGATTTTTCTGCTGGAGCTGGCCGGCAAAAAAGTCCGACGGATAACCTTTGAGGGCTCCTACAATACATCCCCTGACTGGTCACCCAAGGGAAATAAAATAGTATATGCAGGGCAGCAGGGTGGCACCTTCAATATCTTTGTCATCAATACTGATGGCACCCTGTTCCAGCAGCTGACCCATAACCAGGGAAGAAATGAAGACCCTTCCTGGTCACCTGACGGCCGCTTCATTACATTCAGTTCCAACCGCTCCGGTAAAAATGAGATTTACATCATGCGCTCTGATGGAACCGGACAGAAGAAGATATCCGGCGGAGCCGGTGAAAAAACCAACCCGGCCTGGTCACCGTTTCTCAAATAAACGGGGCACCACCGTTACCTGACAGAAAAAACAGCATCAACATAAATAAATTTCAGCTAAGGGAGGTAAAAAGATGAAACGTTGTTACACACAGGTACTCCTTGCAGTGGTTCTGGTCTGCTTTCTGGCAGCTACCGGAGCATGTACTAAAAAGGCAGTTAAAAAAGACAGCGGTCTGGGCGAGGAAACTGCTGCACAGGGAATGAAAAAACCGGGAGAAGAAGGCCTTGAAGAAGCCCGCAGCGGCGGCCCCAAATGGAATGATCCTACGCCGGAAATGGCCGCCTATTTCAAGGACATCTCTTTTGAATATGACCGGGTCACCCTCAGCCCCGAGGCAAAGGAAAGCTTAAACAAGCTCGGGGAATGGCTGCTGAAAAAGACCTCCGTCCAGGTGCTGGTCGAAGGGCATTGCGATGAGCGGGGCACTGCGGAATATAATTTAGCCCTCGGAGAGCGCAGAGCGCACGCTGCCAAGCAATATCTTACCCAGCTGGGCGTCAATGCTGACCGGATCTCTACCCTCAGCTATGGCAAAGAGCGGCCAATAGACCCTGGTCACACAGAAGCAGCATGGTCAAAAAACAGGCGCGATCATTTTCTCTATAGATAGTAAAGAAATCAGATAGTAAAGAAATCGTTTGAATTCGACTTTCCCCGCCCACAGGGCGGGGCATTACGCCGAATTCATGGCTAAAGCCACCACGATTTCTATTGAGAATTTCTTAAAAACAACCATTCATCCCCGTCTACAAGACGGGGTATTCTGGTTAGTTTTCATAAAGCACACAGTAAATAACCCGGTAAAGGCCTCTCTATGGTTGTCCAGAGAGGCCTTTAACACTGCATGGTTTGGAGTACTATGAAAAGATGGTGCAATAATTTTTATCTAGGCCTGCTTACTATAGCGACAGCGCTTATGGCGTCCGGCTGCGCCGGCCTCATTGAGCCCGCAGTAGCGCGCCATGAACAGGATATCAGCGCGCTCCAGCAAAGCACCCAGGAGATGAACCGGTCGATTGCAGCGCTACGCAAAACCCAGGCAGAACGGACAGATGAACTAGACAGTATCAGGCAGAACCTGCAGACACTCCAGGGCAGCGCTGAACAGAACACCCTCAAGCTGGACCGGTCTCTGGCAGAAGCGCGCAGCCTCCAGAATGAGATCATTGCAGTGCTCAAGGAAAAAGACGATCAGCTCTCCGTCCTGCACAACCGTTTGCAGGTGCTTGAATCAGGGGCCGGCATTGCATCTGCTCCGCTGGCAAAAAAACCTGCCAATTCCGTATCCGGCAACGGCATAGAAAATGTCTGGTCACCGAGCCCCTATTCAGCTCTGGCAAAAAAACAGGCGGCCGGCACGAGCCAGTCCACGCTCCCGCAAAGAACCGCGGCGCTACCGCCGGCGCCAACTCCGGAGGGGGTCTACAACGAGGCGTACAACACGCTGCGGTCGGGAAACTATGAAGGCGCCCGGCAGCAGTTTAATCGTTTTCTGCAGAAATACAAGGAGAGTGACCTGGCCGGCAATGCCCAGTTCTGGATTGGCGAGAGTTATTTTAAACAGAATAAATTTGAAGAAGCGATTGTGGCGCTTGAAGAGCTAATTAAAAATTATCCCAAGAGCAATAAGACTGCCGACGCCTATTATAAGCAGGCGCTTTCCTTCAGCGCCATTAACGATGTCGTTGCTGCCAAGGCGCGGCTGGCGATGATCTTCAACGAGTATCCGAATGGCGATCTGGCGCAGAAGGCAAAAAAGAAACTCGATGAGCTGCAGCAGCAGAAACCCGCCGAAGAAGAATAAGCATCAACCGCAAGCCTGCTGCACCGCCGGTCAGCAGGCTTGTTCCCGGTCAGCACCTTCCTTAAATTTCATCATGCACGCGCTGCTGCAGAAATAACGGACTTCGCCGGATATTGTTTTGCTCAGCGCGGTACTTTTCTGGATATACACCTTGCACACCGGGTCCTGCACCATCTCGTCTATGGCGCGCGCCGGGGTTCCCCCCGCGGGCCGGTAACCCGCCATGTAGCGGCTCAGAAGCGGCCGTATAATCACATCCTTGACCGCTTTAAAGCACAGGTAGATAAAAACAATAAGTATGATGGTGCGAATCAGAATCACGTGCGGGCCTCAGCCAGTTTTACAATTTTTTTAGTGTCGCTCACCTGCTGCAGCAGTTTCTCCACCGGCTGCTTGAAAACAGGGTGCATCCAGGACGGCTCAATCTCTGTCAATGGCTCGAGCACAAAGCGGCGCTGGTGCAGAAACGGGTGCGGTACTTTCAGCCCGGGCGCATCAATTACATCCTGATTAAAAAAGAGCAGATCAAGATCAATGGTGCGCGGGCCCCAGAGAAACTCTTTCTCTTTTCCCAGCCGCCGCTCTGTTGCCTGCAGAAACGCCAGTAACGTGAACGCGTCCGCGCCGGTCTCTATTTTCGCAGCGCAGTTTATGAACAGCCCCTGCTCTTCATATCCCCACGGCTCTGATTCATAGAAAGAGGAAATTTTCATGACCCTGCAGCCGCTCCAGGCATCAAGGGCGGTGATGGCATCAGAGCAGGCCTTTTTCCGGTCTCCCTTATTTGAGCCAAAGCCGATGAAGGCAATGTTGTGCATACAGTCTGGTTTCAAGTATGAAGTTTAAAGTTTAAGGTTGAAAAACTTTAAACATGAAACATTAAACGTTAAACAAACAGGTTTAGAATCCAACTTTTTTTATCCGCTCCACCGCCTCCTGCATCCGCTCTTTATCAACGGTCAGGGCCATACGGATATAGCCTTCCCCCTCTTCACCAAAGCCGCTGCCGGGAGTCGTAACAATCCCCGCCTTCTGCAGCAGGTGCATGGTGAACTCGGAAGCGTTGTAGCCGCGCGGCACGCACACCCACAGGTAGAAGGTCGCCCGGGGCAGATCAAAATCAAGGCCCGCGCTCTTCAGTCCGGCCGCGAGCACATCCCTGCGCTCCTGATAGATTTTTCTCATCCGCTCCACGCACTGCTGGTCTCCCTGCAGCGCTGCCACACCTGCCCACTGGACCGCCTGAAAAATTCCTGAATCGATATTGGTTTTTATTTTCCCGAGGCCGGCAACAATATCCCGGTTACCCACGGCAAAACCGATGCGCCAGCCGGTCATGTTATAGGTCTTTGACAGGGAATGAAACTCAATGCATACGTCACGGGCGCCGCTAACCTCAAGAAAGCTTACCGGCCGGTATCCGTCAAAGGCTATCTCAGAGTAGGCGCAGTCATGACAGATGATGATGTTAGAGGTTTTCGCCATCGCAACCGCCTCTTCAAAGAATGCCGGTTCCGCCACTGCAGAAGTCGGGTTGTTGGGGTAGTTGAGAAACATGAGCCGCGCTTCGCTGAGGGCTTTTTCAGGGATCTTGCTGAAATCAGGAAGAAATCCGTTTTCCCTGGTAAGGGGCATTATTTCCTGAATGCCGCCGGCAAACAGGGTTGATGTTTTATACACCGGGTAGCCGGGGCTGGGCACCAGCACCCGCTCTCCCGGGTTGACAAAGGCAAGGGGAATATGGGCAATGCCCTCTTTTGAGCCGATGAGTGAAACCACTTCATCCCGGGGGTCAAGCGCTACATTGAAACGCTTCCCGTACCACTGCGCCACTGCTTCGCGGAACGCCGCCATGCCCTCATAGCTGGGGTAGCGGTGATTTTCCCCATTGCCTCCGGCCTGTCGCAATTTCTCTATGATATGCTCTGGTGTCGGCTGATCAGGATCACCGATGCCCAGGTCAATGATATCTGCGCCTTGTGCTTTTACCTCCTGCTTCATCCGGTCAATCTGGGCAAAAAGATATGGGGGAAGCTGCTTCAACCGCCGTGCCTGAATTATCTCCATTAGTCGCCTCTTTTTCAGACTGTCAGATGACAGACATTGAGACAACAGACAGGGTGTTATCCTTTGGTCTGCAGTCTGACCGTCTGTCTTCTGCTCTCTCTTGTCTGTCCCTTGTTGTCTGATTGTCCGTGTTCTGTTGTCTTCCGTCTGAACGTCTGTTCTCTGTTTGTCTGTAGTCTGTCTATCTCAATCCCAGCACGTCCTGCATGTCATATAAGCCGTTGGGCCGGTCAATCACCCACCGGGCTGCGCGCAGCGCCCCATAGACAAAGGTGTCACGGCTGTGTGCCCGGTGTATCAGCTCCAGCCGCTCTCCCTGGCCGCAGAACAGCACCGTGTGCTCACCCACGATGTCACCGGCGCGCAGGGTCTGGATGCCTATTTCATCTTTTTTCCGCTCGCCGATAATACCCTTGCGCTCGTAGACCCCCACTTGAGAGAGGTCCCTGCCGTAGGCATCTGCAAGTATCCGGGCTATCTTTAACGCCGTGCCGCTGGGTGCATCTTTCTTGTTATGGTGATGCACCTCAAGCACTTCCGCATCAAAATCTTCTCCCAGGATCTGTGCCACCTCGCCGACCAGTTTAAACAGCGTATTGACCCCGGTACTCATATTCGGGGCACAAACGCAGGGGAAGTTTCCGGCCAGGGATTGTATCTCCGCCATCTGTCCGGGAGAAAATCCGGTGCTGCCGATCACCGCAGCCTTGCTGCTGCGGCCGGCAAACCGCGCGGTCTGCATGGAGACCGGGGGAAACGTAAAATCAATGATCACGTCAAACGGCGTGACGAGTTCATCCAGGCTGCCGGCAATCTTCTCATCAGAGGGAACCGTCGCCAGGACCTCCCGGATTGTTTTGCCAAGATGTGGATGATCAGCCCGCTCTGTTGCGCCCGCCAGGTAAAATCGGTCTGATTGCGCAATCAGCTCGCAGATGCGCCTGACCATCCTGCCTTCGGCGCCAACCACGGCGCATGCTAGTTTGGTGTTAACGGTCATAGTAAGCACCTTTCATCTTGCACGCCAGCAAAGACTATAACGTTATTTTTTAGTAACCGGACATTTCACAATGGGAAGGTATTGGCTGTAATTGAAGCGCGGGCTGTTCTTTTCATCATGACACTGTTTGCAGACATCTTCTCCGGCATTGCGCACGATATCACCCGCGCCCTTGTGCTTCTTTCCCGGCCCGTGACAGGATTCGCACTGCACATGCAAAAACGGGGATTTTTCACCCTGGGCTATGGTGTAGCCGCCCGGCTCCTTGAATCCGGTGGTATGACAGGGCAGGCATTCTATATCAAAATGATTGCAGTTTTTCATCAGCGTTTCAAACGCCTGGGAATGAGCCGTATTCAGCCAGTTATCATACTGGGGCTGATGGCATGCTGCGCACTTCTCAGCCCCCGCATAGAGGGTCCCGCCAGGCGCAGTGTTCTTCTTGTCATTCATCTTTTCCTTAAAAAATTCTATGCGGTTCATGGCGATGAGCGTTGACCGGTATTCCTTGGTTAAAGAGCTGACTGTTTTATCATCGGGAATATTTTCCGTGAGCGGCATGAGGGTGTCGCGCAGGGAAACCAATGCGCCTGATGGGGAAACCTCGAGTTTGCCGAGATATTGACCCCTGTTGTAGGCCTGCACAATAAGGGTTTTACCTTCTTTAACCGGCTCCGGCAGGCGCGCGGTGGCTCTCCCGCCTATGATGAGATCGATGCCGGGAACCTGCCTGGCAAGCGCCCGGTCTTGCTCAAGCCCTAGATTAGACAGAACAATGAGCATGGTGATGCGCGGCCGGATCTGTGCAGCTATTTTTTTTGCAGCAGCAATCGGGTCCTGGGCGGAAAGGGACGGATCTATCCGGCAGGTATTGGAGAAAAGGCCGATAATGCCGACTTTTATACCGGCTGTTTCTTTTATTATGAACTGCTCAAACAGGGGCTTGCTGGATTTTCTGTCCAGCAGGTTGGCAGACAAAAACGGAAACAACGCTTTCTTTTTCAACTCCTGCAAATGGCCCAGACCGAGAAACAGATCGGCCTCTCCCACATTGAATGCGTCGCACCCTATCTGCCGGTAGGCATCAAGGATATACTCTGACTTGAGCTGAAATACCTTCTTTTCAATGGTGGTGCCCGGCTTTTCCTTGAAAAAAAGGTTTCCCGCATCGAGCACCAGCACCGGCCGGCCCTCCTTCTTCAGGGCGGTGATGACCGAAGCTTTACGGGAAAGGCCGCCCAGCTGCTCATCGTCACAGCCGCAGAGCTCAAGCTCTCCCAGCACATCGTTCGAATAGACAATGGTGAACGGCGCGGCATGCAGCGCCGGCGCCGGAAACATCCCGGCACAAAAAAAAGTCCCCGTTGCTGCGAGGAGAAACAGTTTTGCCAGAAATTTCATATAATTAACTATTTTAAAATGAACTATTTTCTTTGATTCTCGGGGGAAAATGTGTAATATGTTCCTGCTATAATTTTATATAGGTATTTCTGCGGATTGTCAAGATTCAAGCGGGGTTTCGCGAACACCGCGTGTGAGGAAAATGCTGTGCGGGCAGTGGTGCAACGGGTAAAACAGTCCTCAGTAAAAGTTGCCGGGGCTGAGACGGGAAGCATTGGAACAGGGTTTCTGGTATTTCTTGGTGTTGCTCACGATGATACCCCTCACGACCTTGACTATCTGATTTCTAAAATCGTTAACCTGCGGGCTTTTGAGGATGCTGAGGGCAGGATGAACCGGGGCCTGCAGGAAGTGGGCGGTGCAATGCTGGTTGTCTCACAGTTCACGCTTCTCGCCGACTGCCGCAGGGGGCGGCGCCCGTCATTCACTAATGCTGCAGCACCTGAAACAGCCCAGGCCTTGTATAATGATTTCATCTCCAGAATCGGGCAGCAGGGCATCCGTGTAGCGTCCGGGGTTTTTCAGGCAGACATGGAAGTGTCGCTTATCAACGACGGTCCGGTTACGTTTCTTCTTGACAGCAAAAAACTTTTTTAAAGTTTCACGGCAGGGACCGGCACGGTACACCGCAACGATCCCGATAGCTATCGGGAAAGAGGGGAATCCCGACGCAGGTCGGGACAGATGGGCGTTTTTCAACAGCCTTTTATAATTGTCATACTATGGAGGCACCATGACCAGGCAGGAGATTGAAAAGACACTGAAAGAAGACCTTGGCGTGAAAAAGGAGATTGTCGCACTCAAACCCTTGAAGGAATTCCCTCCAGACATCCCCCACTATGAGGGTGTTGCCACGCCGGGGCTCTGTGTTCAGATCGGCGAAGTGGTGAAAGAGGGAACGGTTTTTTATACCACCCGGGAAAACCACCAGTGCTACGAAGGCCTGATCGCGACCGGCGTCTGCGAGCTGTCCCGCGAGGAGTTCCGCAAGGCGGTTGAGGAGTTCCTGGGCAGTTTCCCTGCTTACCGTGACATTGACACGGCGATGAGCCTGTATGAAAAATGCATCACCTCAATACCGGTCCCGAAGGTTGAGAACAAGTGCCTGCTGGTGGGGCCGTTCAGTAAAATTGACGACCCGGACCTGGTGCTTATCTTCTGCACGCCCCATCAGGCGGACATCCTGGTGCGCGTGTATGCATATCTCGGGGAGATCTTTGAAGGGTTCGGCGGCAGCGGCGGCTGCTTATTTAATATACGCCACGCCTATTATAAAAGAGTCCCGACCTTCTCCACCAGCGATCTGTCGTGGCGCATGTTTATCGGGCTTAATGAAAATGAACTGACCGTGACCATGCCCTATGAGCGGCTTGCCGTCATAGCGCCGTACATTAAAGACAATGTTGAGTATGTGAACAACTTTTTGTCGATGTTTTAAAATGCAGGAGGAAGGAGAAACCACAGAGGACACGGAGTAGTTCTCTGCGATTTCTACAAGTTGCCCTCTGAAATCGGGAATCTTTTATTTTTCTCCCGTGAGTTCCTGAGTTTCAGATTACATAGTAGAATTAATTTTTACTTTAATTTCTGTGGTTAATTTTAACAAGGAGGACTGCCATGAGACTCAAAGATAAAATCGCGCTTGTTACCGGGGCGGGAGGAGACATCGGCTCTGCGACGGCAAAACGCTTTGCAGAAGAAGGCGCCACGGTAATTTTAGGCGACATCAAAGCGGACGGATGCGAAAAGGTGCTGCAGGAGATTGTGGAAAAAGGCGGCAAGAAGGGGTCAATTATATGCGCCGACGTGACTAAGGAGGCAGACATCGTTGCCATGTTCAACCGGATCAAGCAGGATTACGGGCGACTGGATATTCTGGCGGCCATTGCCGGCGGCCTGGCGGCGACATTGCCGCATGAAGAAGATTTCTATGACAAGAAGCTGGGGCCTTATCTGGAGAAGTACATCATGCGTAATCCCGATGTCTCTGCGGAGAATCAGCACCGGGCCTTCCGCCTATTCCAGGACATGATGTCTTCGGTCTGGGGCGGTCACATGAGCTCGCTGACTTACCGGGGCAGCTCCATGCAGTTTACCTACGCCGCCGCCAAGGGCGGGATTTTTACTTTTACCCGCAGCGCGGCCATGGCCCTGGGCATGTACAATATCACGGTGAATGCCCTGGCCCCCGCGCTCATCGAAGTCAGCCTCATCAAGAACACCCTGGGACCGGAAATGTGGGAAGCGCTGCGTGATGACTGCGCGTCGCGCTACCCCATGGGCCGCGTCGGGCAGCCCATTGATGCGGCCAACCTCGCTCTGTTTCTGGCCTCTGATGAGGCGTCGTTTATCACCGGCCAGGTCATCGAGCTTTCCGGCGGCGCGCGCTTGTAATTAATATTTTGTAACCATTACGGAGGATTGAAGATGAAACATACCGATAAAGTTGCCATTGTTACCGGCGCCAGCATGGGCATTGGCAAGGCAATGGCGTTTATTCTCGCGGACGAGGGCTGCCACGTGGTGTGCGCGGCGCGGTCGCGTGACAAGATTGAGGAGAATGCCGCAGCTATTCGCGCCAAGGGCAGAAGAGCCCTGGCTGTGCCGACAGATGTGAGCGACAAAAAGTCTGTGCAGCAGATGGTTGACGCGACCATGAAGGAATTCGGCAGGATCGACATTCTCTTAAATAATGCCGGCGGTCCGATTGCCGGCATGGCACGACCGCTCGAAAATTCAAATGAGTTTTTTGATATCATGGAAAAATTGATGTTCACACATATTGACGAAAAAAGCTGGAACATGATCTTTAATATAAATTTTTATGGGCCGGTTTATTGCACGCAGGCCGTATTGCCAATCATGATGCGTCAGGGATCAGGTCATATTATCAACACCAGCTCTAAGGCAGGAAAAATAAAAGCCGATGTTGTACCCGGGATGATATCCTACGCAAGCGCAAAGGCAGCGCTGTCACGCTTTACGGAAGTACTTGCATTCGAACTGATGTGTGAAGGCTCACCCGTCAGAATCAATGCCATAAGTCCTGGCAGTGTCGCGGTCACCCTGCATCAAAACCTTCCTCCTGAAGAGCTGGAAGGATACCGCAAGCCTGAGGACAT
>JAPLIX010000419.1 GCA_026388865.1 Pseudomonadota bacterium
TAGTCAAATTCGCACGCCTGGCTGATAATAATCGGCCCTGAGCCTATGATGAGGATTTTGCGGATATCGGTTCTGCGCGGCATGGGTTATATCAGGGATTTGTCAGTGCATTAATGTTACGAACTCATTGAACAGGTACCGGGCATCATGAGGCCCGGGAGAAGACTCCGGGTGATACTGGATGGAGAAGACCGGATATTTTTTAAGGCGCATGCCCTCAACCGTGCGGTCATTTAAATTAATATGGGTCAGCTCCACTTCATCCCGGTTGATCGAGTCAAAATCCACACAGAAGCCGTGATTCTGGCTGGTGATAGCAACTTTTCCCGTGGGCAGGTACTGTACCGGCTGGTTTCCGCCCCGGTGGCCGAATTTAAGCTTATAGGTGGTGCCGCCGCAGGCCAGGCCCAGCATCTGATGGCCAAGGCAGATGCCGAGCACCGGATAGTCAGGCATGAGCTTGCGCAGGGTCTCAACCACATAGGGCACTGCCGCGGGATCGCCGGGGCCGTTAGAGAGAAAAATACCGCTGGGATTGAGCGCGGCAATTTCCCGGGCTGTTGTTGTCGCAGGCACCACCGTCACATCGCAGCCGGCGCTGCGCAGCAGGCGCAGGATGTTATATTTGATGCCGCAGTCTATGGCAACTACCCGGTAGGGAAACGATTCAATCTCAGGCCGGGACTCTCTCTCCCGCGCGGCTGAAGGCCGGATAAACTCATTCCAGGAGTAGGGACTGGCGCAGGTTACCTCTTGTACCAAATCAATTCCCACCAGTCCCCGGGAGTCGCGGGCTTTTTGTACCAGGCGCTTCTCGTCAAGGTCATCAGTTGACAGCACCGCCTTCATGGCTCCTGCAGTGCGGATGTGCCTGGTCAGGGCCCTGGTGTCAATGCCCTCTATGCCCACGACACGGTGCTCCTGCAGGTACTCGACGAGTGACTTCTGCGAGCGCCAGTTGCTCGCGATGCGGCTCACCTCGCGCACCACAAAGCCTTCCACCTGGGGGCGTGCGGATTCGCTGTCCTCATCATTGATGCCGTAGTTGCCAATGAGGGGATAGGTCATGGTAACGATCTGACCTTTGTAGGAGGGATCGGTGAGTATCTCCTGGTACCCGGTCATGCTGGTGTTGAACACTACTTCGCCGTAGCGCTCGCCAATGGCGCCGAACGCTGTTCCGACAAATACGGTTCCGTCTTCCAGGGCCAGGATTGCTTTCATAATAGTGCCGCTGCTGTGTGCGGATGAATACGTGATGAGGGCTATGAGTACTGAAATGTTATATTTTACTCAGCACTCAGAACTGCTTTCAGGCGTCGTCATCAACGTCGGTGAGCACGGCCAGTTTGACCGCCGCCACTTTGCGGTACACCTCTTCGGGTTTTTTGCGCGCGCCGTTGACGGTCAGCAGGTCTTTTTCTATGGAAATGCCGAACAGCTTTTCATTCTCCTGCAGGTAGGGGAGAATGAGGCTCCAGTCTTCAGGAGTCAGCTTGATAATTGCTCCGCCGTTCAGCTGTTCCGCAACCACCGTGTGCTGCGGGTCTCGCACATAGATGGCGCCGCCGGAGGCCAGCGAGAACAGGTTTGAGCCCGGGTACGGTGCGGCCTGCTCCCGGATAACGCCGTTGTCGTCAAACTCAAGGCCATTCAGGATGACAAATCCTCCTCCCTTCAGGGGATCGCCGGCCATGCATGATTCCGCCAGGTAGTCAAGACAGGTGCCGTTAATCACGACCCGCGGACGGCCCACCGCATTGATGAGCGGGCGGCCCGCGGCGTTTCCCATGACATACACGTTCCCGCCCTTTGCGCCGTAGAGAAAATGACAAGTTTGCCTGCTTTCAGGATCTGGCCGAGCTGGTCCTGGGCATTGCCGTGGACAAAGATCTCCAGTCCGTCAATTCCTGATGCCAGGTAGTCGCCGGAACTGTCATAGACATCGATGCGCACCCCGTCAGTATCAGGGCCCAGTCCGCACCCTTGAAAGCGCTGGCCGCGCAAACCATAAACCATAAATCGCTTCCACCCGAGCTCAAAGGCCGCGCAGATCAGCCGCGCATCGCACTCATCGCCTTCGGGTGGAAATTCCCGGGCGTAGATAATAAGGGTCGTCTCGGTTTTTTTCGGGCTGCGCAGCTTGGCGCGGGTCTGCCAGTCAATCCAGACAAAACGCTCAGTTGTCCGCGCGGTGATCTTCGGCGCGCCGGCAAACAGTTCATACAGGCTGCGGTGCAGTATCTCAAGTACTGAGCTGCGTTTTTTGGCGCCGGTATCATAGCGGAAATCAATGAGCAGGGTGAGCGCCTCGATGGCCTTTTTCCTGCAGTCATTTCCCGCGGCGCCGTAAGCGGCGATCTTCCGGCAGTACCAGCTCAGGGTGTTAAAATCCCAGCGGGCCAGGTTATCACGAATAAACTGAAACAGCTGCCAGGCGGTTTTTTCTTCCAGCGCCTTTTCCATCTCAGAGACAGCGTTAGCGGCAGGCGTGGAGAAGAGCTCTATGGTGCGGTCAGCGGGCAACTTGTCCTTTGGCGTTGAGATAACCTTACCGAATTTATCGGTACAGGTAAAGTCGGCTGCAGCACTGGCCGAGCTGTCCTTGGTAAACTCAAACAGAAACGAGCCGCCGTCAGTGTGGCTGCCGCCGCGGGCGTTCCAGTATTTGTCCGCGATGGGGCTGAAGCGCTTGTCCTCCTGCGAGAGGCTGTGCAGGGTCGCGTCTATGGCCTGCTTCTCCGAGCAGACCAGTCCGATCTGCACCCCATCCGCCTCCTGCAGGGCAAAAACCTGGGGCCGGAGCATGGAGGTATCGGTGATGCCGATCAGCTGGTAGCGCCGGGTGTAGGGATCGTGCCGGGCGATGATAAAAAACCACGGGCCGTCAGGTGAGCCGTGAATATGGGACGCCTGGATGGCGCGGTAGATTTTTTGTTTTTCCAGTGGCAGGCAGTCAAAATCCATCTCGCCGGTCGGCGCCAGCGCTTCGATGATGTACTCAAGAGGATATTCATAAACCCGGTTCCACAGGTCAAACAGAAGTACCGATACTTCCGTGTCGGTAAGGAACTGGGGAACGATATTGCGCTGCCGGAGATACTCGCTCACGGAATGGTAGTTGGCAAAGTCGCCGTTGTGCACCAGCGCCTCATGCATGCCGATAAAGGGGTGCGCGCCGCCCGGATGCCACACCCGTCCCTTGGTGGGGTAGCGCTGGTGGGCGATCCAGATATGGGCCTTGAAATTTTCGAGCTGGTAATACTGGGCCACCTTCTCCGCGTAGCCGACAATCTTCAGCACCAGCATGTCCCGGCCATGTGACAGGACAAAGGCTTTTTTCTCGCCCAGGGAGGCATAGAACTGCTGGTTCAGGCGGTATGAATTCTGATAGACGAACTCATCTTCAGCTTTGCGCTGCGCCATCGCCTGCAGCCCGCTCCTGGCTATGAAATCTTTGAGAACATTCTCCTGCACCCGCACAAAGTAGCGCCATACATCGGGAGGCCGCGTCTCAAGGCCTTCGATATCCCGGTAGTCATCAACCGCGGGGATTTTACCTGAGCTGTCAATTTTAAAAAACGGCAGCACGCATTCGCGCTCGACCTGTTCCCGGGCCGCGGGGTCAAGAAACGCGATCTGCAGCAGGTAGTCGTCGTCTAAAATCTCCCGGGAAACTCCCAGGTCATCGGCACACAGCCCTGCCGCCGCAATGCCGCCGCCCTTGCCGTTGCCCCGGTTGTGCATCTGCACCGACGGCTCAAAGATATGTTTGCCGGCGACCGGAATAGAGGAAGCGAACCCGGTGACACCGCAGCCGCCTTCCTCCTCTGCCTTGTAGCGTGTGGTGCGGGAGGCTTGATCAATGAGCCGCCTCCGTGAAGCGAGAATTTTTTGTGCACTAGCTGAATCGTTCATGAGTCCCTTACGTATTAAAATTCTAAATCCCAAATTCTAAACCGTAAACAATTAAAAAAATTTAAATCCTAATGTTCCAAACAGGGAAAAAACGTTTTGGGATTTCTTTGTTTGGATTTGTTTAGAATTTCGATATTAGAATTTAGGATTTTATTCAGTTTCCTCCGCCAACCGCTCTCCTGCCTTCATCCTTCTCCCGCTGGTAGTCAAGGTGGTACAGGCAGTCAGTTCTGCCCACCAGCTCTTTGATGCTGCGCATGCCGAAGCTTTTCAGTATCTGCACCAGCTGTTTGCGCCAAGCCGCGTAGAGATTTATCACGCGCTGCGCGCCCCATTCAATGGTGATCATCTCCGAGAGCCGCGGGTCAGTGCTGGCAATGCCGCGCGCGCAACCCCGGCCGCTCTCGCAGTTATGGCAGCGCACGCACTCAAGCGCCACCATATCGGCAGTGCCCACCACCACCCCGTCGGCACCAAGGGCGATTGCTTTGGCGATGTCATGGGCAGTGCGGATGCCGCCGCTGGCAATGAGCGTAATCTGATCGCGGATGCCCTCGTCTTGAAGAAACTGGTGCACCTTGGGAATCGCGTATTCTATGGGCATGGCGATATTTTTCTTGGCAATGTCCGGCGCCGCGCCGGTGCCGCCGTAGCTGCCGTCAAGATGGATGATGTTGGCGCCGGCATAGTAACTGCCCACCGCCACCATGTCCACATCAGTCGGCGTTGAGACTTTGACCGCTACCAGGGCTTTCGGGTTTATCTCCTTGATCCAGTCAACGTGTTTCTTGTGGTCTTCCACGGAATAGACGCTGTGAAAGGGGAACGGCGAGAACAGCGCGTTGCCGACCACCGCTTCCCGCATTTTGGCCACGCTGGCGGTAACTTTATCTCCCAGCAGATGGCCGCCGAGTCCGGGCTTGGCTCCCTGGGCGTATTTGAACTCGACGATGCGCACCCGCTGAATGGTGTCTTCGCGGACACCGAACAGGCCGGTTGCCACCTGGGTTATCATGTGGTCGTCATACGGGGCAAGTTGCTCCGGATAACCTCCCTCGCCGGTGCAGCCGAAGGTGCCCCAGAGCTTTGCCGCGCGCGCGCGCGACAGCATGGTGGAGAGGCTCACCGAGCCGAAGGACATGCCGCCGCCATAGACCGGCAGCTGAATGGTGATGCGGGGCCTGCCGTCATTTCTCCGGTTCAGCTCGATGGTTGTTGAAATTTCATCATCAGGAATTACCGGCTCCGGCATTTTTTCGGGGAAATTAAAGCGCATTTTGTCAAATCCGCCATTGCTTCTCCCAATGCAGTATTCTATATCTGAGCGCGGCACCTCCCCGGTCTCTGCCATGTACCAGGTGCTGATGAGCAGGTCGCTCGGCCAGCGGTAATCACCAAGGGTTTCGCAGAGAGGGTTTTCCACCAGGCGCAGCGCCTGTACCGGGCATTTATCAATGCAGTAGAAGGGATTATTCCGGCAGCAGAACCCCAGACAGTAAAAATCCCTGGGCTTTTCCATTTTGGCCCCTGCTTTTACATGCACGCCTTCCGGGCACAGCTCTGCGCACTTGCCGCAGGCAATGCACTCCGGGCCTCTCCTGATTTTGTACTTGCCGATGGGATTTCTGAAGCGGGAGGGACTGCGCTTCACCCCGGGCGCTGACCACCGCTCTGCCGCAGCTGATTTCTTTTTATTTTTTGCCTTCATATACGCTCACCAAATATTTTTCCGAAAATATCCGCTTCCAGGTCTTCAAAAAACATTGCCCTTCCCGCCTCGCCGCGCAGGCGCCGCACTTCCCTCATGCCCATGGCTCCCAGAATCTCAAGGAGCTGGTTGCGCCAGGCAGACATGAGGTTGAGAACGCGCTGCGTTCCCCAGGCCGGCTCGATAGAGTCAATGGTCACCGGACAGGGGCGTTTCTTCTCACAGTTTTTGCACAGCCGGCACTCAAAGGCCAGGAGCAGGGGAATATCCATCACCGCCGCATCAGCACCGCAGATAATTATCTTTGCCACATGCTCTGCCATGGCAATGCCGCCGCTGGCAAGTAGCGTTACCTGGTCGCGCAACGACCGCTCCACCAGATGCAGGTGAGCCCGGCGAACCATATCTTTAATGAAGCGCGGGGTTGCGGCGCCGATTTCATTGCCGTGCTCATCAGCACAGAGATGTATTATTTCTGCTCCCTGCAGCGCCAGCTCTGCGACGGCCGGCAGTTCATTGCCGTCAAGGGGGAGCTTTATGGAAATGAGCATCTCCGGGTGGTTCTGCTTGATTTCCTGCCAGAGCGGGCGCATTTTTTTTGAATAGATACCCTCCACCGCGCGATGGCCGGAAAGTTTTCCTTTGAACGACGGATATGATTCCTGAGAGATACGGGGAATTATATGCTGTTTATAGTGCGCCAGGCTCTTGTCATATTGCTCTGCCGCGACGATAAAAAAAGTCCCCAGCCGTGCTGCTGCCATGGCCAGCGTCAGCCGCACCTTTTCCGTCACATGACCGAACGACGGAGTGGCCATCACCAGGGGCAGGGGAAGCTCAAGCAGGGGCGGTGGCGAAGAGAGAAGCTCGCCGGCAGCCCCGAACTGGAGCTTTTCGAGCTTCCTCCCGATGTCAACCGAGGTGTTGATGTACTCCCGGCCGTGAATACCGTCACGTGTGGGCCGCACGATCTCAGACATGTCGGTCCACATGCTGTCAAACCCGGGCCCGCTGAACGGCCCGCCGTAGCCGGCGCCGGATACCGGAATCTTACCGGTTTCTGCCTGGGTCCAGTTGGTGGAGATTATTTCCGGGGTCCAGTACGCATCGCCCATCTTTATATATTCAGGATTAACCGACTTGTTGAGCAGGCCCTTTTTACACTGCTGCACGCAGCGGAAACAGTTCTTGCACAAATAATCTATGGAGTCAGTCATCTGCCCGCTGTCAAAGCAGCGCTTGTCATAGACATTATAGATGCAGGCCTTTTTTGCGCACTGACCGCAGCGCTGGCAGCCTTCCCTGAAATCAACAACCCCTGACTTTCCCAGCGGTGTGTACCGGGGCAGTGTTGGTTTAAAATCGATATGATATTTTTTAGGCATGGTACCGCATTCCCGTATAAATAAGAATAATAGAAAATTATGAACAACGTACCGGGGTATTCGTGGAGAATGG
>JAPLIX010000167.1 GCA_026388865.1 Pseudomonadota bacterium
TAGACAGTATAATGGAAAAATATGCTTTACGCGGCGCAGACAGCATTCATTTATCGACGGCGCTCTGGTTACGGCATACTACCGGGGGAGAGATGTTGTTTGTAGCGGCGGATGTGGAACTGCTTCAGGCGGCAAAAAAAGAAAAGATGCAAATATGTAACCCGCAGGATTGACCGTTTGTATGACGTGGCCTGAACGCTTTCAGAATAAGCGGGGTCACAAGGCAGGTGTCCACATATTGAAAGTAAAATCAGTGAAAGCTCCGCCCTGGCGGGGAGCTGCACTGGAAATCAGGGCAGATAAAACAGAGGATTTCGCGCCTGATTTTTTTCGCGTATCTGGAAGTGAAGACGCGGTGCTCTGTTGCCTTCCCCAGAGCCGCCAGTAGTTGCAATCACCTGCCGCGTCTTCACCGCATCACCTTTTTTCGCCAGATTGGTCTTATTGTTGGCATACACGGTTGCGTATTTATCCCGGTGCTGAATGATTATAGTCTTTCCATAGCCCTTGAGATCCGAAGAAAAAACCACCTGACCGTCATAAGCAGCCACCACTGAGGTGCCGGGAGCGACGGCAATATCAATCCCATCATTTTTAAATCCATTGTCAATCCCGAACTGAGTGATGACCGGCCCTTTCACCGGCCAGATAAAAATCCCCTTTTTCATGACAATCCCCGGTGTTGTTCCTTCACTATCCTGCTGTGATGCTTTTACTTTGAGCTGCTGCCTGGCTCCGGGAATAAAAAGCTTGTCACCGACTTTTATCCGGGCAGGATTTTTAATATTATTCAGCTCTGCTACCTCCTGGATGCTTACTTTATAGGTTTTGCATATCCGCCACAGGGTCTCGTTTTTACCAATGATATGGTAGAGTCCCTCAGACTTATTAGTAGGCGGCGGGAGAGGGGCAGGGGGAGTGACTCTGGAAACACAAGCCAGAAGGCTAATAAGTAAAAGGATAATGAATGAAAATTTTAACCGTAGCACAACAAATTGCATGTTCAATTAAACTTTTTTTTGAATGAGTGATAGAGCCTTTTCAACAGCTTCGCGGGCTGTTTTTACCTGGATGACACGGGGATCAACATTCCAGGTGTTAAGTCCCACCACCGGTTTTCCCAGTTTCAGTGCTATGGCTATCTCTGAAAGAGTTCCATACCCTCCCTCAATAGCTATCAAAACCGTTGAGGAGCGTACGACAAGAATGTTGCGTGCATGGCTAAGACCGGTTACTATCGGTATATCAATATAGTGATTTGCTTCATCGGATTCAAAACCGGGCAAAATTCCCACGGTCAGGCCTCCGGCATCCTGGGCACCCCTGGCAGCACTTTCCATGATACCTCCCAGTCCGCCACAAATGAGCACAGCCTTATGCTGTGCGATCAACGAGCCAACTTCATAGGCATGTGCTGAACCTGCAGCCGAGCATTCTCCTGCGCCAATAACCCCAATATGGATCATAGAAACTCACCGGGGCTGGTCATATTTTCCATTTTTTAAGTGTATCCATGAACGCAAAATTGGTGTGATCAGTCTTCAGCGGCGTTATGGAAATGAAACGGTCAGCTATTGCCTGAAAATCTGATTCATCAACCTGTTGAAATTTAATTTCATTTCCACCAATCCAGTAATATTTACTCCCCCGGGGATCTACTTTTTCTATGACGGAGTTATCATAAATACTTTTACCTTGTCGGGTAATTCTACAGGTTTTGATTTCCCTGCCTTTGGTATCCGGCACATTAACATTAAGGAATGTATCAGAGGAAAGGCCATAGCGTAATACCCGTTGAGCCAGTTTTTTTGCAAACAGGGCCGAGGGCTGAAATTTAAAGTTGCTGCGCGCTGCCAGGGATATGGCAAATGCAGGCACTCCCAGTAACGTTGCTTCAAAAGCCGCAGAAATTGTGCCTGAGTATGAGACATCATCCCCAAGGTTAGCCCCTTTGTTTATTCCTGAGACAAGCAACGAGGGTTTTGCAGGCAGCAGTCCATTGATGGCAAGGTTGACACAATCGCTCGGCGTGCCATTGACTGCAAAACGGCGGGCAGATATCTTTTCCACTCTGAGAGGACGATGCAGCGTGAGAGCACGACCGATAGCGTTCCGCTCTCTGTCTGGAGCAACAACCCAGACCTGTCCCATGTCTTGTAAAGCTTTCTTTAAATCCCTGAGTCCCGGAGAATTTATACCGTCATCATTTGTTATAAGTATTATCATTAACTTAAAATAATATATTATAAAATTTTATTTGTGTCTAATTAAATTTTATTTTAATATTATTAATCAAATATTAATTTTAAATATAATTTAATACAAAATAATAAATAAAAGAGGTGTTGATTTTTTTGTTGAAACTGGTTAGATTTGAGTATAAGGGATGCCGGAGAAACTGCTCTGCGAATAGCAAACTGCGCATTACCATATTCTTCGCCAGCACTTTACATGAAATATGAATATAAAAACCTGAAGAGTAAGTCAATCGAAAACCATTCACTGAAATTAATTTAGCTTTTTAAGATCAGTTCTGTTGCTTGGAATCAGAAATGGAAATCTATATAGCAGAGAATGCATTTTTAGGAATGATATTAGCCACCGTAGAAACATTTCATCGGGAGTGTATGGGACTGCTGGTGGGGATTAAAAAAGAGACCGGAGGTTTCTTGCTGCAGCATGCCATCCCTTATCAGACCGCAACCAGGAGTAACATAGAAGTCTATCCCAGTTACAAGGTACAAAAAAGGATGCAAAAGGCACTTTCAAATTTTTCTCATATGGAGTTGATTGGCGATTTTCATTCCCATCCTTCATGGGGTGATCTCAGGTATGATACCAAGCCGAGTGCAGGCGACCTGGAACACATGAGCGCGGGAAATATTTATACCATTATCAGTATCAATGAGGCTGCCAAGAAACAGCAGTGGAAATATAATAAGGATGGCACTGTTTCAGGAAGCGTCAATGGATACTTTTTAAAGGTTGGTGCATGGTATCTGGACGAAACTGACGGTAAAGAGAAAATGGCAAGTATTCGTTGTCCGTTTGCTCTTGACCTGAAGGTATGATTTGTTCTGATCCAGCTGCCTATTACCTGTTATTTAATGTATTAAGAAGAGCTTGATAAATATTTGATACCGCAGCAGAAGATTTTTGAAGAGCGTTCTGCGGCAGCCTTATCCAAACAGCAGGCATGGCAGTTTGGATAACCAGAAAATGCTCTGAAATTAAGGGCGTGCATTTCTTCCATTTCCCATCTCTGTTGTTCTCAAACTCCTGACACATATTCTCTGATAATAGCTTTCCCACAGCACTTTTATGATAATATCCGGACGAAAGCTCTCTTCGTGTAATTTCAATGCTAATAAAAAGGTCAGCCTTGATCCCGGATGCGATTAATATTCTTTCTTTGAATGATGGAGCGGGCTCATTTTCCCAGGTTAAGAAAACAGTACCGCCGGCATATTCGATTTTTTTTCTCAGTTCAGTTATGATGGGCAGGGACTTTTTTGTAAAACCTGCCTGGTCAATGATAATCTTTTTATTGAGCAATATCCCCCCATCTATTTGATTAAGAATGATATTTTCTCTTATCATCGTGCCTTTGCTCAGAACTGTCTTAAGAGTAACGGGGAGAAATCCTTTTTTCGAAATGGTGTAGATGGCTGATCCGGAAGACATAGTGCCAGCAAAAGCAAGCCCTCGTTCATCAGAAACAGCAATCTGTTGCCCGTTTGAGATGAGTTCAGCCCCTGCGAGCGGATTACCAGCAGAGCCCCTGATGGTTGCCAGAAAAAGCGCCTCCTCCGGGATAGCAAATTTTATGCTGGTTTTTGTACGTATGGTGCCTGCCGTGGCACTGAGTATAACCGCACGGGTCTCTGTACCCGAGGTCAGAATGGCCCGCGCATGTCCGCCCCTGGTGAGCAGGGCTGACGCTGAAAGTCTTCCGCCGGTTGTTGTCAGCGTCACCGGGGTACCATCAATGACCGGCCGCTTCAGATAATCAAGTACTGAAACATCTATTGCAGTTGATGAAACACCGTCCGGTGGAATGACCGGGAAAACGGGTTTTATTTCTACGGAGGAGGGAGGGGCTGATAGCGTGAATGAAGAACACGTTTCCGGAGAATTATTCCCAGCCCTGTTTTTTGCAGTGATGCAAACGGTATGCTGCCCGTTTTCAAGGGGTTCCGGAGGTATAAAGGCAATGGTACTGTCATGGTTGAAGAAAAAAGAGCTGTAGCGCTTGCCATCAAGTTTTAATGCTATGGACGCAGAATCAACTCGATTATTGCCGGCCCCGGAAATAATCCGGGCTTTTATTTCAGGCCGGGGGAAGGTGAGTGTTATATTGTCCGGATACAGGTCAGCTATCACCGGAACCCCCTTTTGATAGTAGGAGAGTATGCCGTCAAAATAGCCCTCTGCCTCAAGCTGCAGGGTGCGTTGATATGATAACTTATCTTCATTACGTTTATTGGAAATAAATGAGGATTCCCCCAGGATTGCCGCAGCCGTGGAAGTCCTCAAAACGCGATAGTTGCCAGTATAGATGTTTCCCTCTGAGACATTCAGTTTCTTCCTTAGTCCCTGAAGGATGTTTTTTGCAATGTCGCGTGATGGGCCGGTATCAGACATTTTATAATAGATCTGAATATCATTTCTATTCCGCCGGTTTATATCGGCATTATGGTGGATACTGATAAAAAGGTCAGCATTGTTCTGGTTGGCCATGGCTGAACGGGCATCCAGGTCTTTCTCAAGAGAAAACACGGCACTGGTGTCAACACTGGTGTCAGCACTGCGGGTAAGAAGAGCATTCACTCCGGCGTATTTTAGCAGCCCCCATAAATAAAGAGCCACCCCCAGATTAGCTTCTGCCTCCTGCAATCCTTGTGGCCCCAGAGCTCCATGCTCAGGTCCCCCGTGCCCCGGATCAATAACAATCGTTTTTCCCCGCAGGGGGCCGGTTTCAATTTGATTTATCTTCAGGGTCGATGGTGGCGGCCAGGAGGGTTTGATGCATCCGCACACAAAGCCGCACAGGGCTGAAAGAAGCAGGGATATCGCAAGATGTCTTTTTATTACCATAATGACAGAGAACGGCTCGGCCCAGCGTTTAAGTGCAACGTGCTAACTGCCACGTGTTTGTTGTGCTATTGATTACCGTGGAGATAAAAATTTTTCAACTAAATAATGAGATGCATAATTTACTTGTGGTTTGTCCAAACTTATAATAGGGAATTCTTAGATATACGTATAATGAAAGTTGCCCATGTTTGATATTATCGTTAAGTGCGGCTTAGTGTTTGATGGTTCGGGATCACCCGGTATCATTCAGGATATCGGGATCAGCAATGGCGTTATTGCTGCCCTGGGCGAGATTGAGCGAACTGCTGCGCGGGAAGTTTTTGAGGCACAGAATTTTATAGTATGCCCCGGCTTTATTGATATTCACTCCCCCTCGGATTTTATCCTTCTGGTTGAACCACCGGGCAGAAGCAGGATCCTGGAGGGTGTGACCACCGAGGTCTGCGGCAACTGCGGGCTGTCAGGCGCACCACTTCTGGGCAGGGCTAAAGAGCAGCGCCAGAAAAGTCTAACCGGGCTGGGCCTTCCTCTTGACTGGTCAACCCTGCAGGAATATGTGGAGCTGCTGCACAAGCGGCGGCTTTACGGTAATGTTGCGCCTCTTATCGGGCATGGCAATTTGAGAGGTGCAGTTATCGGATATGAGAACCGCAGACCTTCTCAGAAAGAGATGAATCGCATGGTGAGCCTTCTCAAGGAGGGAA
>JAPLIX010000368.1 GCA_026388865.1 Pseudomonadota bacterium
CGCTGCCGAGCAACCCGTTTCTTCCAAACAGCACGATCAGATAATAGCCGATAACGGTCGGCGGCAGAACCAGTGGAAGGGTGAGCAGTGTGTCGAGGAACTCTTTACCGGGGAATTTTTTCAGTGCCAGCACATAGGCGAGACCAATGCCAGCAATAACAACAAACAGAGTTGCAAACGCTGCCACCTGCAGGGAAAGCCGCAAGGAAAAGAGCAGAGAGGAGTCCATAAAAAATGTCCCTATGGGACGGGCTTAAAACCTAATTTTTCAAACACAGAACGCGCTTCCTGAGACAGGGTAAAATCCAGGAACCGGCGCGCGGCTGTCGCATTTTTTGTGGCCCTGACAACTGCCATGGGATAGATGATCGGGGCATGGCTTGCCTCAGGGGCTTCCTGGATGATTCTTACGCCTTGCGGCTGCAGCAGCGCATCGGTCTTATACACCATGCCGGCATCAACTTCACCGCGCACCGTATAATCAAGCACCTGCCGGACGTTTTCAGCAAAAATTAACCGGTCCTGTATCGCCTCCAGTATCCCGGCGCGGCTGAAAACCTCATGTGCATATCTGCCCGCAGGAACGGTTTTGGGATTGCCGATGGCTATTTTCTTCACGGCGGGGTTTTTCAGATCTGCTACTGTCCGCAGCCTCAAATCCGATGCAGCAGGCACAATCAGGACCAGAGAATTTTTCACGCAGTTGACCCGCGTTTCCTTCAGCAGGCAGCCCGCCTTTTCAAGCTCATCCATGTCTTTCTGCGCTGCAGAGCAAAACAGGTCAACCGGCGCACCTCCCGCGATCTGTTTTGCCAGGTCCCCGGATGCCCCGAAGTTACAGGAAACTTTTATATCCGGATGTTTTTTTTGAAACAGCGCAGAGAGCTCCTGGAAGGCATTTCTGAGGCTTATGGCTACAGAGACGGTAATTTCCTGTTGCGTTTCAGCGCGCACCCTGGTGTCAGGGCTGCACAGTGCAACAACCAGTACAAGACTGGCAAAGAGCGTAATAACTTTTCTTGGCATATCTATCTGTTATCCTTCCGGAGACTGTTTGCAAACTCAATATGCCGGTATGAAAAGAAAAACCATCTTTCCGCGGTAAAGGAGATGGCATGCACACTATCACCTGTCATCTCCTTTCCAACTACGGGAGGCAAACTGCCTTTCGACATCTGCCCTATCGGTTTCAGTCCCATAGACCCCGGTCTTTAGGTTCTGAAACTCGGAGATTTATTTTACTATATATAAACAGAATAGAATAAATTCCTATAATCGTCAACCGCGATATTCAAAATATCAATAGCTGGGTTTTTTTAGTCTGTCTCTGAAAAAGGAAACAAACCGGAGACCCCGGGCTTCTCTGAACTTTGCGCCCGCGGAAAAGCTTTTTTTCGCGAGGGCCGCATCGCTGACCAGGGTCCCGGAAATCATATGGATACCGAATTCAAACAGAACCGGGGACAAGGGAGTGCTCGGGCCGACCATCATGTTGTAGCTTTTACTGAAATATTTCCTGATGGCGTCAAAGCTGTGGTGAATAAGGGTGGTGCCGCTCATAAGCACAATATCTGATTCCGGCACGTACTCAGGGATATGTTCCGGCAGCAGGTCATCCCCTGTTTTCGGCTTCAGCTCAAATACCCACAGGTTCCGGGCAATCCCCGCTTTCTTCAACTGCTCAACAAAAAGGAAGTGTCCTATGATTGACATGTTTTTATTTTTCCCCCTTTTAAGCAGGACATCAAAAGCGTTCACCTGCTGCAGCCGGTTCTCGATGGGAGATACATCAAGCGCGGAATTAAGGGCTGCCATGCCGATAGCGGCTTCAAGGCCTGCGGGGGACAGGATCAAGTGCGCAAGGTCTGCGGTGGTGAGCTTTTGGAAAGCAGCAACATCACGTGTCTCCTCATCCCTACCAGCCGCCACATTGGTTGCCAGTCCTGGCCGGATGCTCTCGGCAAACACAACGTACGGGTAGAGAGAAACAGTGCATGGCAGCGCGGGGATACCCTGGCCGAGCAGCGCATTAAGCACTTCCATTGTTCACCACAGAACGCTTTCAGATTCCTTTACCAAAACCGCAATCAGGATACCGGCACTCCTGGCAATTAGCGCATAAACCGCCATGCCCCAGGCTGATAATATCCTGTCTGGTGAGCACTTCACCTGCAAGGATGCGCGGCAGCATCAGGTCAAAGATGGTTGTTTTGTGATACATAACGCAGCCGGGAAGCCCAATCACCGGAACCGTGCCGATATAGGCGAGCAGAAACATTGCTCCGGGAAGCGTGGGCGCGCCATAGGTTACAATGCGGCCACCAGCCGCCCTGATGCCCGCCGGCGTCACATCATCCGGATCAACCGACATGCCCCCAGTCACGGCTATGAGTTCGGCTCCCTGTTCAAGCAAGGTGAGGATTGACTCAGATATCATATCGACACTGTCAGGCACAAAAATCTGTTTCAGCACACTGCAGCTGAATGCTGAGAATTTGCTGAACAGTACGGGGCCAAATTTATCCTCGATGCGGCGGTAAAAGACTTCGCTGCCGGTGGTCACAATGCCCGCGATGCAGGGCTTGAATGGCTTTACTTCTATGACGGGATAATTTTCCTGGCAGATACCTTCAATCCGGCTGATTTTTGCCTCTTCAATAACCAGCGGGATAATCCGCGTGCCGGCGACGGTTTTACCTTCCGTTACTTTTTGATTGGAATGAAGTGTTGCAAACATCGCCTGATCAACTTCATTAATGGCATTAAGGGCGGCAACGTTGATCTTTAAAAGACCTGCAGCCTGAGCGCTGAGAGAAACCTTGCCCTCTTTGGGTTCGGAAAGGCTGATGCCCGGCCCGGCGGCAGCAGTGGCCATTCTCATGGCAGCATCATTTTCATGGATAAAGCCTTCGCTCAGTTCCCAGACAAAAATCTGCCGCTTGCCCAGGTCCAGCAGTTTTGGAATATCCTCCTGCTGAATGATATGACCCTTTTTGAAAGCCCGCCCTTTGAAATCGCCCGGTGTTATCTGGGTAATGTCATGGCACAGCACCATCCCTACTGCATCTTCCACAGGAACCGTTTTCATCATGTATTCTCTTTTAAAAACATCCTGCGAACATAGCGGTAATAGTATATCACAGCTTTCTGATGACAGCCCATAAGCCGCCTTCTTCTATCACTTCAGCCTGCCCTGCAAGGCCCGCCTTTGACAAAGCCAGCTCAAACTCCTGGTGGGAGAAAAGTTTCCTGCCGAGCGCGTAATTGAGCCTTCGCGATTCATCGGCAAGCTGCTTGATTACCTCAGGCGAAGTGTATGTGCCGAATCCGCCTCCGGCGAAGACAATACCGCCGGGTGACAGCAGGCGAAAAAGTTCAGACAAAATCGTACCCTTTTCATCAAGGAAAAAGAAGGCGCCGCGGCAAATGATCAGGTCAAATGTCTGGCCGGTTATAGTGAGCGGAGAAAGCGGGGTTGATACAACACGGTATCGATCCGCGCATTGTGTATCAAGCATCTCCTGCCAGTCTGAAGGAAAGGTCGCGACCAGCTCTTCCACCTCCAACGCAATCGTCAAGGTGCTTTGGGGGCACTGCCTGAGGAGCGTGAGGCCGATACCCCCGGAAAAACACCCGACTTCAAGTATCCTATCAGGCGGCCTGGACCAGTGCCCTGCAATTTGTTTGGCAATGCCCGGATAGACCGGGAGCCAGAGTTTGTTGATAGCCCGGATTATATCGATATCCATCAGGACTTATTCCTTCACCAGTAAAACATTCACCGCCTTGACCACGATCTTTACCGTGTCGCCCTTCTTGATTCCCAGCTCCTTCAGAGAATTCATGGTCATAACCGATTCCATGAATGCACCGGATGAAATTTTCACCTTCACCTCACACATCACCGAACCCTTTTTAATGTCGGTGACGGTTCCCATCAGTTGATTACGTGCCCCGTACTTCATGATGTACCTCCTGTTTGTGGTTAAACAATAAAACCAGTACCGTGTTTGGCAGGTACTGGTTTTATTATGTACATGTCTGTATCTATCCTTTCCAAACACGGGAGGCAGCAGCTTTTCGACCGCTGCCTTGACGACCACCTTTCATAGCCTGCAGGCCTTAGAAAATAGTGGCTCGGAGAGCTTCGCTATTGCTTAACTTTTAAACGTAACCAAACCTCCTGTCAAGAAAAATGAAAGAACCGTTTCGTATCGGTTATGAGTTCAGCGCGTTAGAATTTAAAATTCATATCCGTCTGGAACAGGTTCTCCGGTTTTCCCGGACCGCTGATCTGGAACGCACGAAAATAGGTTGTGGTGAAATTGACATTTTTAAGCAGCCCGTATCTGAACTGAGCGGTGTAGCCCGTGACACCCGTGTAACCAAAATAGAAGTTCGAGTCAGGCAGGATGTCCGGCGCAGCATTTTTCTCCAGGCGCCGCCACGATCCTCTGAAATTCCACTGACACTTCTCAACTACTTTTTCATCCCCGAACGTGAGGCCGGTCAAATAACCGCTCTTGCCATTTGATGTGGACACATTGTTGGTATATTCAGCAAACAGCCCGGCATAGCGGACCGGCGTAAACGCGGGGATCGGGTTCCTGAACCCCAGTTCACCCGCCATGTTCACCAGGTTATATTTATATCTATACACCGTGTTAGTTCCATCTTTTACGTAGGTGTTTGTCCCGCTTGAGTATTTCTGCTGCGGGTTGTTCTGAAAATTTTCAAATGCGGTAAATCCCGCGGCTACCTTCAGCTGGGTTTTTTCGTTCGGTTTCCACATGACCCCCGGCTGTATGGCCCACATCCAGGCATCTTCCGGCGTGTTATTCTTATTGTCATTCAACTGAAAAGCCCCTGCATTCATCAGCAGGTCAATACAGGGATTTACCGGATACTTTATCTGCGCTGCCACGCCTTCAGGATTGATGTCCTCATCCCAGACAAGCTGTGATACGGTGTAAATAGGGTTAGGCATTTTACCGCCCTGCAGATTCAGCCACTTGTAGGGAGCATAGTCCACATAGGCATAATTTATGTTAATCTGCTTTTTGTCAGAGTCGTTATTAAATGACTGGTCAGAGGAGCGCGGGTCATTGGCGCCGCTGGCAATGCCGAAAATGAACTTAAGGTTTTTGGCAATCTCCGTCTCCAGGTTAAGCCGCACCCTGAACCTGCCGCGGCTTTGTGAACGCGAGTCCATTACATCTCCATACTCATAGCGCAGCCTGAAATCGCCGTAGAATCTTGTCTTTCTTACCCAGTCGGGGACAATACCAAATTTTCCTTCCTTTGCTTCCCTTGCGACTGCGGCCTTTACTTCCTTGACCGCCTGCTCTTTTTCCTTGGCTGCTTCCTGCTTGGTCTCCTGGAGAATTTTGTCACCCTCATCCTTGTTGAGGATGCCCTTCTCCACCAGTTTGCGCACCAGGATGTCCACCTCACCAGCCAAGGTTGGCGTGCACGTACTCAGTACAAAAATTACGGCTGTCAATCCCGCTAAGCATGCGGCGAAGGTTGTTAATGAAAATTTTCTCTGTCTCATGGTACCCTCCCTTTCTTTGTGATTCTTTTTTTACAGCTGCCCCTGAAACGACATTTAGAAAAATAAATATAAAATTAATGTGAAAAGTTTAGGCCAGCCCGATAGCTTGCCGCTATACTTCTAAACCATCCTCCTTTTCTCCCCCGTCTTTTAAAGTTTTTAGCTAACCGACTGCTTTTTCTTTTCTCATGAAACCGATAAATAACCACTATATTGTGGTTACTGTTTAACTGCTATACTATATATCGATTCTTTTTTTCAAGAATATTTTTATCATTATTCCTCCTTCATCGCCTGGATTACTTTTTTGGTGTCGGGACAAATGAAAACTCCTGCTTCACACTGACAGGAAATACCGGCTCACCCGCCACCGAGTCATCAATGGCCCTGGTCACAAAGGTAAAAAGGACTCCGACGCCATACGGTATGCCGGAGTATTTCGTGGTGATTTTGCCGCCGCTTGCATAGTTCCAGTTGTAGGTAGGTGTGACATCAATGATGCCGGTTACGGCGACAGCCACATCACCGGGCTTTACCGTGGGGGTAGTGGTCACGGTCAGGTCAAAGGGTGCCGGCTTGGAAAAATCTGACGGAAGCGCGAGTATGTAGGTCGTGTGGTAATCTGCCGGATCAAGTTCATTGAACGATATTACATTTTCCAGGGTATAATTTTTTACTATCCCGGTGTTTGGGGCCAGAATTACCAGATCAGAGCCCGGACCATACAGTGATTCGGTTGATTGCGCCATTGCCTGTGCAGTCAGCCCGAAAAGTAACATTCCAACCACCAGTAGTCCCATTGCTGTTGATACTGTTCTTCTTTTCATCATTCTTCCCTCCGTTTTCATTGTTATTTCTTTCCTGTTCATTGTTCGTCCCTTCTTTTTCATCATTCCTTCCTCCTTTTTTATTTGTTTTACGGTTGCTCAAAATTTATAAGATTTTTAAGAAGGAAATGAGCCGGCTCCTGCAATGTTTCTATATTTAAATAGTATTGTTATCAGTAATGGCCTCTTATAGTATCCTTATAACACTCTTATAGCACTCTTGTAAACATATTTTTTCACCTGGTGTTATCAATTATTCATGGTAGCCAAAGGTATGCTGCTGGTCTCAGAAGATATGGGAAAAAACTGTGTAGAGGATTTTTACTCCTGCTTTAATGGAGCCGGAAAGCGTGCCGCTGACTTTTGATTTTCCTATGCGCGGGCGATAGCGTACTGGCACTTCAATTATTGAGAGCCCCTGCTTTACCGCTTTGACCTGCATCTCTATGGTCCAGCCGAAATTCCTGTCCCGCATATCCAGCTGTTTTAAGGCGCTGCAGCGTATAGCGCGGAACGGTCCCAGGTCGGTAAAACGATGGTGATACAAAAGATCTATCAGCCAGGCGGCTAATTTGTTACCGAAGTATGCCTGGGGAAGAAGCACCCGTCTGCCGTTGCCTCCGGAAATCCGCGAGCCGATGACAAGATCTGCCGTGCCCTGCACAATGGGCGCGACAATACGCGCCATCTCTTCAGGGTAATCACTGAAATCGCCGTCAAGGAACACCACAATATCCGGCTCATGGGCGCTGGCAATTCCCTTCAGGCAGGCAGCGCCGTAGCCGCGATGCGGTTCCAGCACCACGCGCGCGCCTTCCATTTGCGCGGCCCTGGCCGTATTGTCAGTAGAGCCGTTATCAACCACGATGACTTCGTCCGCCACATCTTTTGGTATGTCCCGGATCACAAGGCCGATTGCATCCTGCTCATTGAGCACTGGAATAATCACGGAAATTTTTGGTCTGTTTTTGTCCATGGAATGGTGTTGTTACAAATCAAGGTTATAGTATTGCAGATCTTCCACCCGATCTATATCGCGCAGCATCGGCAGCAAACACAGAGATAACCCTGCGGCATTAATCTTATCTGTTGTCTGGCTTAGTACTTTTTCAGTGCCCCACTCGATATTACTGAAAAGCTCTGGAATAGGCTCACGTACGCCAATGAGATAATATCCGCCATCATAGGTAGGGCCTAAAACAATATGCTTTGCTTTAAGCATATCAAAGCTTTGGGTAATAATACCTCTTGATATATCCGGGCAGTCGCTTCCAATAAGAACGGCTCTTTTACACCCTTTTTCAAAGACATGCTTGAAGGCATTAAGCATCCTCTCTCCCAAATCGCTGCCCTGCTGCGGGGAAAAATATTCATTCTCTACCAGCCATTTTCTCACCAGCTTTTCATCCTCCTGCGGAGAAAAGCATATTTCAAGTATATAGTCCTCACTACTTGCAGGAGTAACCTTTTGCACAATCGTTTCAGCAATCTTTTTATATATTTCTGCTGCCCGTTCATTTCCCAGGTGAAGGGCCAGCCGGCTTTTCACCATTCCCGGAACGGGATATTTTAAGAAGATGATAAGCACATTACTATTCATGCACTGGTATGAACCGGTATTAGTCTTTATAGCGGTAGTCCTGATCAAAGGTTATGTTTCCGGCCTGATCAAAAGCCTTACGGTGGATTTTCTGACCATGGTTATAGGTATCGATATATTCTATTTTCCCGTTTTCATAGTAGGTGTTCCATACACCTTCCCGGCAGCTGTCGCGCGACTCCCCTTCAGCTTTCAGTTTGCCGCTTTCATGGTATTCTCTTCCCGCCCCGTTCAGTCTGCCTGATTTGTAGACATATTCAGCCTTTAAATTCCCGCTTTCATAGTATGTCTTGAATGTGCCGTTTTCCCTCCCGTCCCGGTACATGCATTCAATCTGAAGGTTTCCGCTTTCATAATAGGTCTTCCTGACCCCGCTCAGCCTGCCGGATGCATGCCAGTATTCAGCTTTCAAAATACCGCTTTCATAATATTCCTGCCATTGGCCGTCCTCAGTGCCGTTCCGGTAAGTGGTTTTATTCATCAGGTTACCGCTTTTATAAAAACTCCTGCAGAGCCCGTCCCGTTTACCACTCTTGTATTGCTCCTCGCTCTTCAGTTTGCCGCTTTCGTAGAACTCCTGCCTGGTGCCGTTCAGCAGGCCGGAAGTATGCATGCCCTGGCTCTTGAGCCGGCCGCTTTCATGATAGGTCTTTGATAGGCCTTCCTTCCTGCCAGCCTGATACATTGATTCTTCCTTGAGGTACCAGCTTTCATAATACTGCCTGCAGGCGCCGGTTTGTTTTCCGTCTGCATACGCGGTCTCGGCCTTAAGCTGCCCGCCTTCATAATACTCTCTGGCGATGCCCTGGTAGTTTCCTTTTTTCACGGGCACTTGCCGTAACAGACGGCCGCTCTCGTAGAAGGTCTTTTCCATGCCTTCTTTTATGCCATCCTTAACCTCCACTACGGTTTTCAGCCTGCCGCCGGGGTAATATTCTTTCACTGTTTCCGCCGCGGAGCGTCCTGCAACAGTGAAAATCAGGCAGGCAGTAAGTATGCTGATGACAGTTTTAAGCACCATGTTTAATGCTCAACATGCTACACGCAGGATTAAAGCTGCACATTATTAAGCAGCAAACGTTCTTTATGCCGGCTCCTCTGAGCAATCCGGCGCCCGCTATCGTAGAGCAGGAGCCCGTAGAACGGCAGGTACTGAGCCAGTTTTACCAGCGGGTCTTCCACCCAGACGCCCGTTGCAACATAGCCCCTCAGTACCAGGAAGACCGCTCCGCTGAAAAAAATCCATGCCCTGTTCGGCACAATGACCAGAAAGGGTACAATCCAGCATACGTACCAGGGATGCACGACGGGCGTCAGGAGCAAGAACGATCCCAATCCTATGGAGGCGACATAATAAAGTGCTTTCCCCCGTTCCCCGGGATCTTTTTGTAAATACCACATATACAGTCCTGCCATGATAAGGAGCAAGACCGCTGCCGACAAACGCTGTGCTGCACTTTTATCATTAAAGACCCAAAGAGATACATCATACAGGGAAGCATTAAAAAACCAGTGTTCGACATAGATGGTGAGGGATTGAAAAAGTTTCCTGCCCGCGCTCATGAAAGGGACATAGAAAAGAACAATAGCGGTAACAAAGAGCAGAATATTAGCGGCCTTCTTCCTGCCCAGCATAAATGGCAGGAAAACGAGCGGCAGGAACTTGTTCAGGACAGACAGGGCCAGGCACACAACCGGGCTGTATGTTCTTTTTTTTAGACAGAGATAAAGCGCAAAGAGCAGGAAAAAGATCCCTGCGCTGTCAGAGTGGCCGCTCCCCGCGAACTCCATGATAATGAGAGGATTCATAGCGTAGATGGCAATACGCGTGACTGCCATGTTCAGCTCTCTCAGTGTCAGCAGCAGTATGTAAATAGCAAGAATATCAAAAACAATAAACATCAGCTTCGCTGCGTACACGGTTGGGCTCAGCCACGCACTGAGCGCAAAGATAAACTGGCTCAGCGGAGGATATATTGCGGCCAGGGTGCTGCGGGCGATATTGGGATAGATGGCCTGGTCGCGCAAATGTGCAAGAGACGGATCAGAAGGCGCCACGGCAAACGGGTTGATCCCGGAGGCCACCATTTTCCCTTCCCACACATAGCGGTAGATATCATCAGACAGTGTCGGGGGACTGAACCAGAGGATGCCCCGGAAGCAAACCGCAAAAAACAGAATGCAGATGAGATAATAGTTCTGATGCAGGAAAAGCTCGTATCCCTTCCTGCCGTGCGGCCCTGCAGGGTTTTCCGTTTTTTCTGCTGTCTTGAGCAGCAGCAGCGAAATCAGGAACAGGGCGAAGGCTGTAAAATAAATAATTTCACAGAGGACGATATTTTGGCGCAGGTTCCCGGCAAAAAGCATGAATACGCAGCAGAGAGCCTGTGCAGAGCCAAGCAGAAAAAATGTTCGTTTCATTGTTTGCTTCACTATAACAGGAGGCCTTTGGTTATTTTACCAGCACCCTTCCCAGAATATTTTTGTTCTTGCCCACCAGTTCCTGAAAAACAACCGCAAGGGACGGGTTGTCCTGAACGCGCATGGACGTGTCATTCTGCGGGTTGTTATCATTCTGCCATGACTGGTTGAACCAGGCAAAGCCGATAATCCGCGGCCAGCGATTGCTCGCAAGATCGCTGAGCGCCCGCTGCGCCCACAGCGCCTGGCTGCCCAGAATATTGTCCCGGGTGACGCCAAGCTCAGCTACTACAATAGGCTTAGCTGCGCTGAGCGCGGCAAGGCGGGGATATACGCCGTCCATACAGGCGCGGAATTCCGGCCACTGATTATTGTCGGGCGTTTGCGCCCCGTATACGCTCACGCCTATCCAGTCGATCACATCATCACCGGGATAATAGTTTTCAAAGCGGTTCCATGGTGCCTGCGGGCTATCATTATAATTGACATGGAAGACCCAGGTTATGTTGTGAGCACCTGCCGCGCGCATGGTAGTGATAATTCTGCGGTATGCAGCGCGGAACCGCTCCGGGCCGTCGGGCAGCGCCTGCCGGTCCTCGACATGCAGCACGGCGGCGATTTTGATGATGACCGGGGTTAGCGCCATCGAGACGGTGACCACCGCCCCGAACAGGCTCGCGGCCTCGGGTGAGAGCAGCAACCCGCGTTGTGCCGCGCCGCTTTTCCTCCCGTCCCTGTTCAATACTGCTCCAGAGCATCAGGCGTATGTACGGGACACTGCCTGCAGCCCTGATCCATGCCGCAGTTTCAGCGGGAAAGGTGCGCTGTAAAAACCAGTGGCTGGAAAAATAAACCCATGCAGCCGGCTTTCCGACGGTCTGTTCATAGGACTGTATGTCAGCGCGGGTTATCTCATCCCGGGTACCTCCCCGCTGTGCGGTGAAAACCCCGTGGTAGAAAAAACCGGTCGGCGGCTTCTGTATCGCAGTCTGCGCCGGTTTCTCATTCTCAATGCCGAACGCGTCCCTGTCTTTCAAAGTAAAAAGCGCCACAGCAAATAGAAGCCACGGTATCAGCAGCACTCGTGCACGCATGGCGTTCATAATCAGTTTTCTATCGAACATGCCAATCAGTAGCATTTCTCTCTCATGTAATGCAGTGCCTCGCGGGCAAAACCGGCCGCGCTCTGTTGGTAGGGATAGATGCGGAACCGCAGGCAATACCCCTTCCACAGGCGGTCGCACAGCTCATAGAATTTCCTGAGCCTGACCAGTATCAGCAAGCGCATAATGTTCGGGGCTATATGCAGCCCTGCTCCGAGAGCAAACAAAGCCCGCAGGCATCCCCGCTCCTGCTTGTGCTCCAGGGTAAAGCTTGCGTCCTGGTAAAAGGTTGCCGGAAATTCTGCCGGCGCCCCGGTTACCAGTCCCATTGAGACAGCGTATCCGGCAATGCGCGTGCGCGGGTACAGCTGCAGTAGCGTCGCGAAGCAGAAGTCAGGCCGGATGCGGTAGTTGACTTCATAGGTCAGCAGATCATTCTCCAGGGTGCTGCCCGGCACTGCCAGGATGTTTTCCGTGGCAAAGCGGATGCCCTGCCCGCGCAGCAGGCTGCAGGCGTTTTCAAACTGTTCAAGGCTCATGCATCGGTTAAAGACATTGTTTCTGATATGCTCTTCAGCTGCTTCCAGCCCAAGTTTTACCGAGATGCAGCCTGCGGCCCGCAGCAGAGCGGCGGATTCCTCGTCAAGGAGATCTGCCCGCAGGTGGCAGTGAAAGGGGATGCCGATCTCCCGCGGATACTGCGCGGCAAATTCTTTCAGCCATGCCTTATCAAGATTGAAGGTGTCATCCTGGAATACAATAATCTGCAGCGGATAGCTCTGTTTCAGCTTTTCAAACTCTCCCAGCAGGTTTCCCACGCTGCGGCGCCGGCACAGCCGCCCTTTGCCGAGGTAAAGCTCTTGATAGGCATGGTTAAAACAGTAGCTGCATTTGAACGGACATCCCCGGGATGTCATGGCATACACGGTTGCGTGCTCGTTGCACGGATACGCCCGGTCATAAATATCCCGGTCCGGATACGGGAGAGTGTCCAGATCTTCGATGAGCGGCCCCACATCATTTTTTATGACGCTGCCGTCCGGCTTCTTTACCCACCAGTTGGCAATAGTATCGGGTAGAAAGCGGCGATCCCGCTCAAAAGCATTGATGAGCGCTGGCAGGGTAATCTCCCCTTCCCCGCGGCAGACTGCATCAATGCTCTCTTCATGAATGAACTCAGGATAAAACGTGGGATGAGGGCCGCCGGCAAGAACCGTGATGCCGGGATATTCTTTTTTGATCTGCCGCACGGTATCGAGAAACAGGGTGTGTCGTCCGGTTACCAGGGATAGGGCAATTATATCAGGTTTAAATTCGGTCAGAAGTTTTTTCTGCCGGGCGGTGTTACGAAGAGAAGTCAGCTCGGTGCGATGGCCGTCACGCAGCAGCACGCTTGACAGATAGCCGATACTCAGTGGCTGCGTGAGATCGTCATTAGTTAAAAAAAGAACATTCACGGTGTTACCGGTATCCTGCTGTGAAAACCCCGAACCGAATCCTGAATGCCTTCAAGATTTCGGAATGGGCGGTGAGCTTCACATACAAACTGATTTTGAATTTTTTGCTGCACAGCAGTCTTCCCTGATCAATACTCCATGACAGCTGCTCCCCTGGCCGGCAGTGCATGAATAGCAGTGCTCTGCAAAAGTGATGTCGGGGTGGAAGAATGATAAATCAATATCCCAGAACCTGCTGTTTTCAAACCCTTTTATTTTTTTACCCAGCGCAAGGTTGAAATCACAATCATAAACATATCCCTGGTAATCAATTGAAACCAGCGTCTTGCACATCAGTTTCGGCAGGGTTGCCGGGTTATAATTCAGGCGCAGGAGTGTCAGATATTCTGCCAGCCTTTTTTCCCTGCACAGGTGCTCTTTAAACCTTCCGACCGGCGCATTCACCAGCGGAATCACATTGTCAAAGCATATATCGTAGCGCTCTTTTAGTTCCTGCGTATAGAGCTGCTGAAGCTTTCTCCGGGCGGGAGGCAGGCACGCTCCCAAAGGATTATAGACGAGATCAAGGGTAAGGCTGCCCGCGCCATAGCCAAGATCATTTAATTTTTTCAGCACTGCGATGCTGGTGCTGAAAATTCCCGGTCCCCGCTGCGCATCCACATTGTCCGGGTATACGCAGGGCAGCGAGGCGATTATATTCACCCGGTGTTCTTTATAAAACCTCAGATACGGGCGGTTCCCCAGCATTGCCAGCGCCGTCAGGTTGGTGCGCACCGTGATATTCTTGACCGCAGAGAGCTTTTTAACAAAGAGCCGCAGGCTGGGATTCAACTCCGGAGCACCGCCGGTAAATTCGATGTTTTTAATCTCCGGCTCTGATAGTTTCGTAATTATATTTCCAGCTGTCTCCTGGTCCATGTTCCTGGAACCTGCCGGAGACGCTTCCACGTGGCAGTGGCTGCAGCTCTGATTGCAGCGGTTGCCCAGGTTTATCTGGATAACGTCCAGTGCGGTCTTCCTGATACGTTTATTTTCCCAGAAATAATTTTTTCCCATGGTATGAACCTTGTAATTCGGTCACGATCTTTGCCTGCTCATATATCTACAAGTTGTCTCTTTGCCTGGTACCGCTGCAAGAGCGCCACGCCGGAGATATAGAAGAACCCGCTGCAGAAAAGAGCCAGAAACGGAATCGCGTCATATACTCCATTGCGCGCGGCGAAAATTATTGCAGAGATAAAATAAACGCCGAACACAAGCTCGATACCGGTCACCATACTGCGGCTGCAGCTCCGGTATTTTTTCCCTTCCCAGGTATCAGACTTTTTTTCTATCCTGAATTTCGGCGTTCGTACAAACACTGACTTATACCCCAGCAGGGCTTCAAGAGCGGCCTTGCCGTTGTTAATAGAGAGCCCTATCCACATGGACATGAGAAGCGGCAGATAACAAATTTTTCTGCCCCAGGGCTGCCTGACTTCTCGTTGTGAAATGAGATAGTAGAAGCCGATCGGCAGCGTCGCTCCCCAGAACATGATGGTGTCAAAGATAACCAAGTGCTTCCATCCCATCTGGATGCGGACTATCAGTGCCGGATAGGCAAGCACCGCAAGCAGCAGTACCAGCAGGTAATTAAGGTTGCAGCTCAGATGGAGCAGCGCCTCGAGCTTTACCCGCCACGGCTGGCTGCTGCGCAGTATCAGCGGCAGCAGCTTTTTAGCGGTCTCGATCCCGCCCTTTGACCAGCGGTGCTGCTGGGATTTGAACGAATCCATGTCAACCGGTATTTCAGCAGGAGTAACGACCTCGGGGAGAAATATAAATTTCCAGCCCGCGAGCTGTGCCCGGTAGCTCAGATCAAGATCTTCGGTGAGCGTGTCATGCTGCCAGCCGCCGGCTGAAACAATACAGTCTTTTCGCCAGATGCCGGCTGTTCCGTTGAAATTAAAAAATCTCCCTGAGCGGCTGCGTGCCGTGTGCTCAAGGATGAAATGAGCATCAAGGGAAATCGCCTGCACCTCGGTGAGCGCTGAGTAGTCACGGTTGAGATGCCCCCACAGGGTCTGCACCATGCCGACGCGGGGGTCTGTAAGGTACGGCACCGTTTGCAGGAGAAAATCCTTCGGCGGCACAAAATCAGCATCAAAGATGGCAATCAAATCACCGGTGGCCTGCTCGAGCCCTTCCTGCAGCGTCCCTGCTTTATACCCGGTCCGGTTGGTCCGGTGTATATATTGTATTGCGTGCCCTGCTTCCTTAAGCTTCTCTACAAGATTACGTGCCCGCACAGAGGTTTCATCTGTAGAATCATCAAGTACCTGGATCTGTAAAAGCTCCCGGGGATACGTAAGCTGTGCCGCGGCAGTAATCAGCCGCTCGACCACATATAGTTCATTATAGAGCGGCAGCTGAATGGTGACGCGCGGAAGCTTTTCGGGAAGCGCGGGAACAGCACCGCTGTTGCCCCTGTGTTTAAAATAGAGAAACAGGATACAGTACCGGTGTGCTGCATACATCATCAGCAGTCCCAGCACGGCTATATATCCTCCGACGATAAGGTGAGGGAAACCCATCAGCTACATTGCTTTCTGTCTTTATCAGTTGCTGTCATCTATTTTTAATGGTGACGGCGGACTCTTTTTATTGTCAAAATAATAGACCAGGGCACAAGAATATTGATCGCCCGGGGAGACATTTTTGCCGTACGGGTAATTGGTGTATGACAGTTCGCAGAACCACCTCTTGGCGACCTGGTAGCTGGTGGTAAATTCAAGCTTGCCCAGGTCATACTGAAGACCAAGGGACGGGTTTGCTGAGACTGCCTGGCTGGAGGTACTCGTACCGGTTTTTATGACCTGCCCGGTTTCTTCATCAATATAAGCCGTTGTGACCGGTTTTGGCTGAAGAGGCAGGTCTGCGTTATGCATGCTCTTTGTCCCGTCAAGCTTTACTCTGAAGGAAAGCTTCCGGGTGGCATTTATTCCGAACTCGAGCAAATACCGGAATTCATCAGACGGAGCCTGGGTTCTCCAGCGGTAACCGATTTCCGCTCCGCAGTAACCGGGAAACGGCCACAGGGATTTTCCCGCCAGAAAGCGCAACTCATAATCATCCTGATGGTTGCCGGGAGGAATGTTTTCATTTTTGTCATACAGCCACGCGTTCTTATACAGGAACTGCACCGAGGTGACGACCGGCTCTTTAAGGAAGCAGTATTTCAGGCCCAGTTCCATGTCGCCGAATCCGTTCCAGCGGGTTTCCACCTTGCGGGTCTTTATTTGGTCGCCCACGGTTACCTGCTGCCGGTAGGTAGAGCGCAGCCATTTATAGGGAAGAGAGCCCGATATGGTCAGCCGGTCAGTGATGCCGTATTCGAGATACAGGGCTGTGTTGTTATCAGTGAAGGTGGTCCCTTTGGGCAGTCTCTGCGTGCCCCCTCCGTCCGTAAAAGTATAGTTGGTATAATAATGGTTGTAGGACAGTTTCGCGTAGAGCCCTCCCTGATTCGCACTCCAGGCTCCAGCCCAGGTGTATGAGGCTGAGGCACAGATAACTATTGTTGACAAAAATATACGATACAGTGTCCGCATAGGGGAAGGGTTCCCATTAAAGTTCCACTGGAACAGGAGCAGGTCTGCCCTCCACAATCTCGGGAGGATTACAGCGCCAGTCATAATCTCAGCTGATAGCCATGCTGTAGCGCCTCTTTAGAAAAAGCTGACCAGCCGCATACCCGGACAAAGG
>JAPLIX010000301.1 GCA_026388865.1 Pseudomonadota bacterium
CCCGTCTGGGCCTTACGTTCAGGGCGGTTGAGGCTGACAGCGGCCCCATCGGCGGCAGCTTTTCCCATGAATTCATGGTGCTCGCCGATACCGGAGAAGACCTCATCGTGAGCTGCACCTTGTGCGGCTACGGAGCCAACACGGAAAAGGCCGAGATCCGCAAGCCGGAAGATAGCGCAACTCCTGCCGTGAACGAGGGAGAACCGCAAAAGGTTGCGACCCCGGGGATGCGAACCATTGAGGAAGTGTCCGGGTTCCTGAATGTGACGCCGCAGCGCCTGATCAAGACCCTCATCTTCACCGGCCCGGAGGGCCCGTTTGCCGCTCTGGTGCGGGGGGACCATGAAATAAACGAAGTGAAGCTGAGAAACGCTCTCGGCTATGATCACATCGAGCTGGCGGATGAAGCGGTAATCGAGGAGCTGACCCGCGCGCCGCGGGGATTTGCAGGGCCCATCAATCTCAACGTTACCAAGATTGCCGATTACAGCCTCATGGGCGGGAACGATTTCGTGACCGGCGGCAATGAGCAGGATATGCACCTTATTAACGTGAATCCCGGCAGGGACTTTACCATCACCCGCTATGCAGACCTGCGCATGGCCCAGAGCGGCGACGCGTGCCCGCGCTGTGACGGCACGCTGCAGATAGGCCGCGGCATTGAAGTGGGGCACATCTTCAAGCTCGGCGTTAAATACAGTAAAACCATGGCTGCCACCTATCTTGACCAGCAGGGCCGGGAGCAGTACTTTGTCATGGGGTGCTACGGAATTGGTGTCGGCAGAACCGTTGCTGCTGCCATTGAGCAGTCTCACGATGAAAACGGCATTATCTTTCCTCCCGCCATTGCGCCCTTCAGCGTCGTCGTGGTGCCGGTGAATACCAGGGATGGGCAGCAGATGACGATTGCGGAAACGATTTATGCGGGTCTTCTTGAGCGGGGCATCGAGGTGCTGCTTGATGATCGGGACGAGCGGCCGGGCATCAAGTTCAAAGACACGGATCTTATCGGCATACCGCTGCGCGTTACCGTGGGAACAAAAGCGGTTAAAGAACAAAGCGTGGATATAAAATTGAGACAGGGCGGGTACGTAGCGCTCGCAGCCATTGATGATGCCGTAAACACCGTTGAGAACATGCTGAAAACTATCGGCCTATGATCAGACCGCTGATTGTTCGCATCAACGATATCCTGGACCAGGTCAGCACCTATTACAAGGATGCAAATCTAGGTCTCATAGAAAAGTCCTATGTCTATTCGGCCAAGGTCCATCACGGCCAGACCCGCCTTTCCGGAGAGCCCTACCTGAACCACCCCATGTCGGTGGCGAAAATACTGGCCGACCTGCGGCTCGATGAATACAGCATCGCCACCGGGCTGCTGCATGATACGGTGGAGGATACCTACGCAACACTCGAGGAGATTGAGGCCCTGTTTGGCAAAGAAGTATGCACCCTGGTTGACGGGGTTACCAAGATCAGCAAAATTGCCTTTGACAGCCATGTTGACCAGCGGGCAGAGAATTTCCGCAAAATAATTCTTGCCATGTCCCGGGATATCAGGGTCATCCTGGTGAAGCTTGCTGACCGGCTGCACAACATGAGGACGCTGAACTTCCTTCCTGCCGAGAGGCAGCGCCAGCTGTCCGAGGAGACCAGGGATATTTATGCGCCCCTGGCCGGCCGCCTGGGAATCTTTTTAATCAAGAGTGAGCTTGAGGACCTGTGCCTGAACTACCTGCAGCCCGAGGCATCCCGGGAGATCGAGGAAAAGCTTGTCATCACGGCTGCAGACCGGGAAAAGTATGTGGGTGAAGTGGTGCAGATACTGGATGAAAAGCTGCGGCAGTTCGGCATCCAGGCGCGGGTGCTGGGGCGGCCCAAGCATGTGTACAGCATCTATAACAAGATGTTTCTGCAGAATCTTGACTTCAGCCAGATTTATGACCTCATCGCGTTCCGGGTGATCGTGCCATCGCGGCGCGACTGCTATGAAGTGCTGGGCATCATTCACTCCATCTGGACACCGGTGCCGGGACGGTTTAAAGACTACATCTCCATGCCCAAGGCCAACCGGTACCAGTCGCTGCACACCACGGTCATCGGGCCGTACGGGCAGCGCATTGAGATACAGATCAGGACCGAGGAGATGAACAGCATTGCTGAAGAGGGCATTGCCGCGCACTGGAAGTACAAAGAGGGCCGTCGCATCGAGCAGAAGGATGATCAGCGCTTTGCCTGGCTGCACCAGCTCATGGAATGGCAGAAGGAGCTGAAAGACCCGCGCGAGTTTCTGGAGACGGTGCGCATCGACCTGTTTCCCAATGAGGTGTATGTGTTTACCCCCAAGGGTGCGGTGTTTGAATTCCCTGCCGGCTCAACACCGGTTGATTTTGCCTATCGCATTCACTCGGAAATCGGCCACCGCTGCGTCGGCGCAAAAGTGAACGGCAAGCTGGTGCCCCTGAAATACCAGCTCAAAAGCGGGGATGTAATGGAGATACTGACCCTGCCCAGTACCCCAGCAAGGACTGGCTCAAGTTTGTCAAAACCTCCCGCGCCAAAACAAAAATCAACCAGTGGATACGCTCGCAGGAACGGGAGTCAAGCGTTGCCCTGGGCCGGGAGATCTGTGAACGGGAGCTTGCCCGGCATGAGATCAGCTTCGCAAAAATAGTGCGCGCGGGGGAATTGCTTAAAATTGCGCAGCGCGAAAACATCCGGTCTGTTGATGATTTGCTGGAAGCGATCGGCCGCGGCGGGATAAAGGCAAAGCACATCCTCAATAAGCTGCTGCCAAAGGAGCTGCAGGAGGAAAAAGCCCGGGACGTAAAAACACAGAAACCGGCAAAAACAGGCGCGCAGCAGGGAAATGCCGGCGTGCGGATTCGCGGCGTGGATGACATTATGGTGCGCTTCGGGAAATGCTGCACCCCGCTGCCCGGCGAGAAAATAATGGGCTACATTACCCGGGGCCGGGGCATGACGGTGCATGCGGTTAACTGCCCGTACATTGAATCTGCAGATGCCGAGAGAAAGGTTGAAGCAGAATGGGACCCCTCATGCCGGATCATCACCCCGGTGAGCATCGAGGTGATGTGCGTTGATCATAAAGGGCTGCTGGCGGATATTACCTCATCGATCGCGGCTGCGGAAGCCAATATCCGCAATGCGCGGGTCGTCACCACCACCGATAAGAAAGGCATCAATATTTTTGAGATTGAAGTAAGCGACCTCAAACACTTAAACGCGGTGATGAGGTCGATTGAGAAGATAAAAGGGGTGCTCAGTGTTGCGCGGCTCAGGTTTTGATTACATTTCAGGAGACACGGCTGCTTTTATCTGTACCGGCTTTACCACACAGCCTGACCTGATGCACCGGGTGCACACGGTGATGCGTTTTATCATGCCGCTGGAGCTTACGCTTCTCACTTTCTGAACATTCGGCTTCCAGACTTTTTTGCTCTTGTTATGGGCGTGGCTGATGCTGTAGCCGACCTGTCTTCCCTTGCCACAGATGCTGCATACGTTGCTCATTGTATAACTACCTCCTGTTGCCAAAGAGTTTTCTTACGGCTTGTTTCTCTTTTGAACCTGTGCTATTGAGTTAACCAAAAAATAGAATTTTATTTATTAACATAACAGGCATAATTAATCAATATAAAAATTAAAAGGACTTCCCCCAAAATTAAGGCATAGAAAACCAGCAAACGGCATGACCGCAGTGAAAGGATAAGATAGAGCAGTGGAGCACGAGCGCAGGGGGGTTTTTAACGCCACCACAATATTCTCAGTGGCTTGCGTCACGACCCCGGCGGCGTGCGTATCATGCACGGGGCAGGCAGATTCCAGAACCTTCGACAAAGGGGAATGCAATGGGGTCTGGCAGGAGAGAATTCGTCCCGAAGGGTTTCTGGATTGTGGCTAAAAAACCCCCGTGCGCTCTAGTAATGACAGCTATATAAATTTTGGGGAAAGTCCTGAAAAATTAAAAGGGCTTTATAAGTGTCTTTATCATAGCGGAGAGAGTAACATGTACTGTGTAATCATGGCCGGCGGAAAGGGCTCCCGGTTCTGGCCCCGGAGCAGGTCAGCACTGCCAAAACAGCTCCTTGATATTTTCAGCGACAGGACCATGCTCCAGGAGACCGTGCAGCGCATCGGGGGCCTAATTCCTACCGAGCGAATCGTTATTGTTACCGGCAGGGAGCATGCTGAAGCAATATACCAGCAGCTGCCGGAAATTCCCCGTGAAAATATTCTTATTGAACCAATAGGTCGCAATACCGCACCGTGTATCTGTCTGGCAGCACTGTGGGTAGAAAAGAAGGAGCCGGGAGCTACCATGGCAGTGCTTCCTGCTGACCATTATATCGGCAACCCGCAGGCATTCTGCCGCTGCTTAGATTCTGCGGCAGATGCGGCGCAGCATCTTGACGCGCTGGTCACGGTCGGTATCACGCCCCGCAGCCCTGAAACCGGGTACGGCTATATTCAATATTTAGCGCAGGGAAATTTTCTGTGGAACAGCGGCATGTTTATCTGGAAGGCGGCAACCATCCTTGAAGAAATTAAAGCCTGTCTGCCGGAGATGTACGGCACGCTGGCAGCGGTTGTGCCTGACCTGGGCACTGCGCAGGCGCAGCAGGCCATTGATACGGCATACCATGACATTGCGGGGATTTCCATTGACTATGGCGTCATGGAGAAGAGCGCCAGGGCCGTTATTCTGAAAGGTGATTTTGGCTGGAGCGACGTGGGCAGCTGGTCGGCAATTTATGATATATCTGAAAAAGACGCGCAGGAGAATGTGATGCACGGCGACGTTATTGCCGTGGATGCGCGCGGGAGTTTAATCTACTCGCCGAAGAAACTAACCGCCATAGTCGGGCTCGACAATGTCGTGATCGTGGAAACAGAGGACGCGCTGCTGGTGTGCGCCAGAGACAAGGCCCAGGATGTGAAGAAAGTGGTTGATATACTGGAGCAGCAGGGGAGAAAAAAATATTTGTAATACAGGGTTCCAGGGGCCAAGAATAAATGCGGAATGCAGATTGCAGAATGCGGAATAATAAAAAAGGGTATTACTATTCCGCAATCCGAATTCCGAAATCCGCATTGTTCTTCACCCTGGACTCCTCGAACCCTAAGGAATAAATTGTGAACGAACAGATATTCCGAGAATATGACATTCGCGGCGTGGTGGGCGTTGACCTGACACCGGAGGTGGTGGAAAATCTTGGCCGGGCTATCGGCACCTACCTGATACGGAAGCGAGTCACGGAAATGATGCTGGGAAGAGACTGCCGGCTCTCATCAGACAGCCTTAACGACGAGCTTTGCCGGGGCCTTCTTGCCACCGGGATCAATGTCATTGATATCGGCGTGTGCCACACGCCGCTTCTCTATTTTTCGCTGTTTCATTTAGATAAAAACGGCGGTGTGATGATAACCGGCAGCCACAACCCGCCCGAATTCAACGGCTTCAAGGTGTGCCTGGAGAAAA
>JAPLIX010000268.1 GCA_026388865.1 Pseudomonadota bacterium
CACCATGACCAAGGGCCCTTTTGCGTTTACCTTTCCCCTCATTCCTATACTCTTGTATCTTTTTATTTATAAGGAATACAAGCTTCTTGCAAATAAATATATTATATCAGGTTTAAAATATTTTTTCATTATTATCCTTCCGTGGCTTGCGGTAATTATCTGGCTCTTCCCCAAATTTGTGGTTGTGTTTCTCTGGGAAACGGTCGCTTATTATGCGGAAGGTTACGGCCATAGAAATCCCTTCTATTATTATTTTGTGGTAATAGGCCCTGCCCTGTTTCCGTGGATATTTTTCCTGCCGCTTTCTCTGTGGATCGCTTTTTCAGACAGGCTGCGCAGCGTGCGCAAGGAGAATGTATTCCTTATACTCTGGATATTTGGCAATCTGCTGTTTCTCTCTTTTTCCAAAGCAAAGCGTGATTTTTACCTGACCCCGCTTGCGCCGGCAGTCGCGCTGCTCATCGGATCAACCTGGGAGGAGATATGGAACTGGCTCGGAGAGATACTGCCATACAACAAAGTCATCCTGCACCGGACTTGTTTTATCGCCGGCGCTATTCTGGCCGGAATTTCTTTCACTGCCGGCAACCCTTTTTCAGTTAATTTTCCCAGCAAGCGCTTCCCTGATATTGCAACATTTCTTCTTTTTACCGGACTGTGCTTCATGCTGGTGTCTTGCATAAAAAACGTGGCGCCCCGTGTTTCATCTGCAGCAACAGCTTTCACCACGCTGGTGGTTCTTGTTCTGGCTGCCCAGTATCTCTATCTTACCGGCACCGTCCCGGTTAAGAACACCTATGATTCCGGGGCAGGTTTTTATAAAGCTTTACCTGCCCTGGTAAACCCGGCAGCGCCCCTTGCCTTTTTCGGGACGTATGACAATTATGCCCTTAGCTTCTATGCGCACCGGCCGGTTATCTATCTGACAGCAAAAGAGAAGGTCCTCCCCTATATGGCTGTCCGGGGAAAAAGATATCTGGTTCTCGCGGAAATGTTTTTAGATAAATTTCCTGATGTGCCATGGAAGGTTAAATTCAACAGCATGTATTCAGAGCATACCTCCTGGGGCGGGTATGTGCTGGTGAGCAATCAGTAAGGGGAAAGGGGTCCAGGGTTCTAGGGTTCCAGGATAATAGTACTGCTAACTTTTTCACTCGGCCCCTTGACCACTCGAACCCTTCTTATAAAACGGATACAGCATTCCCCCGATTGCTCCTGCTACCAGAGATATTGAATAGGAGAGCAGGGAAAGGGAAATAGCACTGGCAGCTGAAATCCCGTATTGCGAGAAAAAAATGACCATGGCCCCTTCCCGCACACCCAGTCCGCCGAAGGACAGGGGAAACATGCTGACAACGGTCACAACCGGCACGGCGAGAAAGAAAAGCGCGCCGGGTATATTCCAGCCAAGCGCCACGGCCATGAGAAAGTGGATGTATATTATAACCAGCTCATAGATGAAGGAAATAACAGCGCACCACGCCAGCGCTTTCACATGGCCTTTATAGCTCAGTGTCGCCTGGTATATTTCATCTATTTTCCCGGCTATATCCCATCTTCGCACCAGGGAAAGCGGCCGGGACAGCGCTTTGAACAGAGGCTGGTAACACATGCTGCACATGAGCACGAGCACCAGCAGGCAGCCGCCCAGGCTTGCCATTATCAGCGGGGATGGGCCCTGAAGAATCAGAAAATAGAGACTCGCAGCGCATCCCGTTATAATAATGATTACCAGGCCGCAGAGCCGTTCAACAAGAATTGAAGCGAAAGAAACATCATGCGCATTTGATTCCTTGAAGACATAGTACCCTCTAACCACGTCACCGCCGACGATGGTGGGCATGAAGCCGCTGAAAAACGTGCCGATGAAGCACAGGATGAGGAGCCGCGTCCGGGAGATTGAAACCTGCTTCTCCTGCAGCAGCAGCCGCCAGCGCATCATCCGCAGCGGCTGGGCCGCGATATAGACCGCGATGGCGAGCAGGTAATAGCGGATGTCGGCAGAAAGAATGGTCTGGTAGATAACGGCAAGG
>JAPLIX010000449.1:0-3742 GCA_026388865.1 Pseudomonadota bacterium
AGGCCGAGAATAGCAACCAGTCCCCATCCGGCCCGTTTGTCCTTGAGATCCAGCGATGCGCTGTACGCATGAGAGCGGGCGCTGTCCGAATGGCCATGTTCGCCGTGCCCGTGAGAATGCGTGCTAAGGCCTGCATGGCTGTGGCTGCCGGGTTCGTGGTCATCGCTGTGAGAATGTTCAAGCCCTTTGCTGCGATGTTGGTGGAGATGCTCATGCAGCACATCCTCGTGAAAATGCCTGTGCTCGTGGTCCGGATCTGCTGTTGCGTCATACCCGTGGATATGATCATCGTGGTCAATCGTTACGTGCAGCTCAGTGTTATGGAGATATAAATTAACTTTTCCGATATGAATACCGGCCACCTCATCATAACTGTGATCAGGTGTCCCGTGTTCATGGTGCGGCAGTTCATACGCATGGGGATCAATGCCGAGCCATTTATTCAGGATCGGTATGCCGTGGGAATGGCCGTGGGCACCAATCCGCTGTTTATAAAAAGCATACACAGCGTAGCCGAAACCAAAGAAGAGCAACAGCCAGGGAGTCGCCTCTTCAAAGAGCAGCGAAATATTCTTTGACAGCCCTTTTTCCGCAAACACGCCGACGAGCCCGATGACCACCGAGGTTCCCACATGCCCGATACCAGCAAGCAGCGCCAGCAGCAGCACCCACGAGGTCTTCCATTTATTGGCCCTGCCCACCATGACAAACGGAAACCAGTGATCAGGGGATACCGTATGGGTTGCTGCCAAAGTAAACGTTCCTACTAACAGGGTCCAGAGTCCTGTCTGCGTTAGATCAATTGCCATGCCCAAGCTCCTTTCATGACACCGCTGCGTTTAAATCTTTTTCAAAATCTGATACGCACTCTCTAGATGGTGAAGAAGGGCGTTTTTTTCCTTTGCATCCAGCTTTGCAAAAAGCGCCTCAAACTCTTTTCTGCGCTTGCTGGTAAATTCACCGCGGATTTTTTTACCTTTTTCAGTGAGGCGGACTTTTATAATCCGCCGGTCTCCGTTGTCTCTGAAGCGTTCAGCGACGCCGTCCCGCTCAAGCCGGTCAACCATATCTGTTATCGTCGAGCTTTTGACCCGGGCATTCCTGCCCAGTTCTCCGATGGGGTATGCTTTGTTCGCGTCATGGAAGGCGTACAATGATTTAATGATGGTGGGGGTTAAGTCGGAAGCCGAACTGCTGCTTCCTTTCTGGAAGACTGTTTTATTATAAAACTCATCAATAAAATCCCGCACGATCAGCATCTGGGTATCAAGGTTACTCACTTTTTTCTTTTCCATATCCCTTACTTCTTGTGCGGTGCGTTTTTTCTGTGTGCCCTTTTTCCGTTTCCGGATATTCCGTATTCGGAATATTAAAGCAGGAACATTTGCCTGTCAAGAAGTTTTTTAAAAAAGAGGGGAATCGTTGCTGACGGGGCCACGACCGTGCTGAAACGGCACGCAGTATGAGAAAAAGGATGGGAGTTACCGGAATGCGGGAGCAGTACTGAAAAACGCGGGACAATGGGGCCGGTTACGGCTGATCATCGGAACGCTCTGCTTGGGGAACGGCACGGGTTTTTGTGCCCGGGGACGCCGCAAACAGCGCGGCCCCTGCGGCGATGGTCACGGTCTTGACCTTTTTTTTGGCGAGCCACGCGGAAAATTCCTCAAGCTTGTCAAGCGGCCATGGCTCCCATCCCGTTTTACAACCACCCAGCCGTCATTTTCAATGGCATAGCGCTTGACCAGCGTTTTCAGCGCGCTGACGGTGTCATCGCTGCGCACCACAAACCGTCCGATGGAGTGCGGATCAAAACCTTCCCTCCAGTTAGCGTGATTGCCGCCGCTGGCTATCACGGCATAGTGCGGCTCGCTCAATTCCCTGAGCCCTGCCGGCCAGCTGTTGTAGGGGGTGATGTAGGTGGTTATTTTACACCCCATCTTTTCAAGCTCTTTTTTTGAAAATTCAATTTCCCGCTCGCAGGAAACCGAACGGATAGCAAGCTTGTCGGTTCGCACTAAGCCGGCCGGCCGCACGTACAGCTGACCGCGCTGGCTGTCAAAGTAGTAGCTTCCTGGGGATTGACGCAAAGCGTCCATGGAAGCGGCTGCGTTCATGATACTGCTGCCATCAAGGATCCCGGCAACATTCTCATAGGCATATGGCGCCCGGTAAATATTCAGTTTTTTATCCTCTTTTTCCCAGCCGGTTATCTTTTCCTCGCTGTATAATTTCGGTATTTTTTTCGGATTGCTGTGCGTCAGGCCGTGTGATGCCACTTCCCAGCCCTGCCGCTGCAATTCAAGGATCTGCTGGATGGTCATGAACTCTTTGCCGCCATAAACGCAGTAGGCATAGGTGATGCCGATGGTCGCAACCTGGCGGTTGTGCTTCAGCACCGGCAGCGCATGGCTGTAAACACTGGCAAGCCCGTCATCAAACGTGAAGCTCACCATCCCTGCCTGGCAGAGCGTACCGGCCATAGGCAGCGTAACCGCCGAAAGCATGATCAAGATGCCAAACACTATTTTTTTCTTCGTCATATACAAGTCGACTCCCGGATTGCAGGAAACAGTTTCAGGGGACGGGGTTATCATAAGGGCACGCGTGTTTCCTTCCACGTACCGGCACCGTTCAACAGCCAGATATTTTATTACTATATATGGCCAAGCAGTGCAAAAGATTTTCAGGCAGAAGGCGGACGGGACAAGAAAAAAGCGGCTGCAAAATGCTGAAATTATTCTTATCTCAATTAATCGCTTGAGAATATTAAAAATTATAGTGACATATATAGGGCAACTTGCTATATTGATTTATAATATATTTTAACCAGAAGGAGGTGGATACCGGTGGCTTCAAATACCATAAAAACGAAGGCTATTCGCAGGCGGAAAGCGCGGCCCAACAGGGCAAACCTGAAGGCGGATCAGAAACGCCTGAAAAATAATTTAGTTACCCTTGCAAAATGTGCTGCAGAAGATAAGCAATGAATCTCCCGACGCCAACCATCAGTTTACGGGAATGAGCACGAAAGCCAGCCAACGCAAGGTGTCATTGTTTACTCGAACATCCCTCATAAACCCCGGTCATAAAATAAACCCTGGAAGACGTGCTTTGCCAGGGGGAAGGTTATTAATGGCGTTGGTGCCAGCCGCTTGTATATAACGGATGGCGCCATAAAAGATTAAGATCTTTTCTCCCTGCATCTATATGCACGATGAAACGTTTCGTCGCAACCGAGGAATATCATGGTAGCAGTCCAAACCGGAGAAGAACTCATTAGAGCCATTGAACGAAATGAGCAGGAAATATTAATTGATGATGAAGAACTCGCACGCAGAATTCTGCGGTTCAAGAGAATGAAAGTCTTCACCAAGCGGCTATTAATCGGAGTCGCTGTAGTAGCGGCTATGGGCATACTGCTATCATTTTTTTTCGGCGAGGTGCCGGCACTTTTGGCAGCAGCCCTTACCTCACTTGCCGTTGGCGCAGTGCTGATTGAGATACTTCTGGGGATGAGGCTTATAGGCACGGCTGCCCTTTATGCATTGTACAAAAAATATAGTATTGACCTGGTAGGCTGCTCAACGCTTAAGGTACGCATCATCAGAATAAAATAGTACTTCCCGCAGCTTTGCTTCTGCAGCACCGTAACCCGCCGGGCCCGTCGATCAGGGGCCAGCCGGGGTACAGCTTATTTAAAATCTTCAGCTTTCAAGCCGTATTTTTTCATCAGCCGGTA
>JAPLIX010000449.1:3801-11240 GCA_026388865.1 Pseudomonadota bacterium
CCCCGATAGCGCTGTGCCAGCGTTGCAGCCTGCACCACATTCCCCTTTACCTGTGACAACAGCTGTATCAGGTACCCCTTCTCAAAATTTTCCTTTGCCATTTTATATGCTGGACAGCTGCTGCCGGCGGAGGAAATCTGCCCATCGCCGGCGCGCGTCATATGCATGAGATCCTGTTCATCAATGAGGTTGTGCGTGGTGAGTATTACTGCCCGCTCGATGACGTTTTTCAATTCCCGGACATTGCCCGGCCAGTGATACAGCATCATCTTCTGCATGGCAGCAGGTGTCACCCCGGTTACCTCTTTTCCCATCTCGGTGCGGTATTGGTGCACAAACAAATCCACCAGCAGCGGTATGTCTTCCCTGCGCTCCCGCAGCGGCGGCAGATATATGGGCACCACATGAATGCGGTAAAAAAGGTCTTCGCGAAACGTTCCCCGCTCCACGGCCTGCCGCAGGTCCTTATTCGAGGCAACAATTACCCGCACATCCACCTTGATGGCGCGCTCTCCGCCCAGGGGCCTGAGCTCCCGTTCCTGTAAGACCCGCAACAGCTTGACCTGCAGGGCCGGGCTGGTGTCACCGATTTCATCCAGAAATATGGTGCCCCTGTCTGCCTGGGTAAAAAGTCCTATCCGGGTTTCCCGCGCATCAGTGTAAGCTCCCTTAGTATGGCCGAACAGCTCATTTTCAAGCAGTCCCTCCGGCAGCGCCCCGCAGTTCAGGGCAACAAAGGAGCCTTTGGCGCGGCGGCTCTGGAGATGGATAATCTGGGCAATCAGCTCTTTGCCGGTGCCGCTTTCACCGTAAATGGCAATCGTTGCATCAGTCTGCGCCGCCCGCTCTACCTGGCCCAATACTTCTTTCATGCGCGGGCTCTGGGCCGCTATGTTTTTTGCCTGGAACCGCTCCTGGAGCATGGTTTCCAGGCTGGCAACCCGTTGCGACAGGCGCTGCTTTTCCAGGGCATTTTTTATATGCACGGTCAGCTCCTCAGGCTGGTACGGCTTGGTGAGGTAGCTGTATGCGCCCTTTTGTAACGCCTCTACCGCATTCTCGATGCTGCCGTGCGCAGTCAGTATAATAACCGGGAGCCGGGGATTAATAAGAAACAGCTGCTCCATCACCTTCAGGCCGTCTTCTTCCGGGCCCAGTTTTAGATCGACAATCGCCAGGTCAAGAACTGCCCTGCGTGCTTCGCTCAGCGCCTCCGCGCCCCCTGCTGCCGCGATGACCTCATAGCCTAGAGAGGTGAGCCGCATCCGTATCAGCTCGCGGATGTTCGGCTCATCATCAACCACCAGAATCCTGGCCCCGTCTTTTTCATGGCTTTCCGGCATTATGCATGTCCTTCTTCTGCTGCTGAAACTGCAGATCCGCCTTTTTAAAAAGTTCCAGCTCTTTTTTAAGCCGCTCGTTTTCAGCCGCAAGCCTGGCTATCCGGCGGTCTTTTTCATCGCTTGCGCTGCGGCACTGTGAAATCCGTGTTTGCTGTGCCTGCAGCTCTTTCTCTGCCTGCAGCGAGCGGTAAAGAAGATTCACCCAGGCCGTGCTTTCAGGCGTGAGCGTACTGGCAGGGCATTCCTGCTGCAGCTTTTGAAAATAGCGCAGCGCCCGGGAATAGTTTTCCGCGGCAGGGCCCAGCTGCACCAGGCTGAGCCCTGCATAAAAAAGCCCCCGGTCATAAAAAGCGCCGCCGGGGTGCTGCGCAATGAGCGCCGCACACTGCTCCAGGGAGCGCTGATACTGACCCAGCCGGTAGCTGCGCTCGATCTGTTCAAATGTTTCCCTATCGCTGCCGCGGAAGGTGCTGGTAATCAAGCTGCAGCCGGCACATAACGCCGCCAGGAGAAAGCCGGAAATGAAAAACGAGATGGTCTTTTTAAAAAAGCCCCGCATAATTAACAAAAGCACAATCCTCTCATCTGAGCACATTTAAAAATACCGGTGCCGGGCACGTTGATTAAGCTGGCGCATCAGCCAGCGTGAGCAATATATAAAAGGTGCTTCCTCCTGCATCCGCGCTCTCCGCCCGGATGACGCCGCCATGGTCCTCTATGATATGCTTGACAATGGCCAGGCCCAGGCCTGACCCTCTGTTCTGAACCCCTGCCCGGCCCTGATAGAATTTATCAAAAATCCGCGGCAGGTCTTCCGGGGGAATTCCCACGCCAGTGTCTGCGACAGAGATTTCGAGAAACCTTTTATGCGCCGTCAGTGCATAGCCGTTTGTAGCACGGTTTGTGCTGTTCACTGCAAACTGTTCACTATCCACGGTCCCAGCGCTTACGCGCACGCTGCCACCACCGGGAGTGAACTTTATAGCATTGCCCAGGAGGTTAATCAAGCACTGCACTATCTTTGCCCGGTCGATCATGGCCCGGGGAAGACCCGCGTCAGGGGTAAACGCGATGCGTATCTTTTTACTTTCCGCTAGCAGCCGCACAGAATCAACAGCTTCGGTGATTACCTCTGAGATATCAGATGGTATAAATTGATAGTGGAGAAGCCCTGACTCCATTTTGGAAAGATCGATAATGCTCTCAATCAGCCGCAGTAGGCGCGCTGCATCTTCCCTGATGATAGCGAGCAGGTGCTTCTGTTCCGGTGATATGGTCCCGCCGATTCCTTCAAGCAGGAGGTTATTGGCCTCGGTAATTGATGCCAGCGGAGTTTTTAAATCGTGCGTGATGTTTGAAACAAAATCCGCCTTCAGCTGGTCAAGTTCCCGCAGACGATCACACATCTGGTTGAATGACGCGGAAACCTCGCCCATTTCATCGGCGCTGCTAATCTCTATTTTCTTTAAAAAGTCGCCCTGCGCTATATCCCGGGTGCCCTGTTTCAGCCGCTGCAGGGGGATATAAAAAGCCCTGGTGATGATAAAGCCGAAGGCAACCCCGCACAGTATGGCAAAGAAGGTGATAAACAGCGCGATCCTCGTCCCCCTCCTGCTTATCTTCTGCGATGACAGCATCTTGTCATCAAGAGCGCGCCGGGCTGCTTCGTTTAAAGACCTGATGCGCGCGCTGGTATCATCGAGAAGCTGCTGCCGGCCGCCATCACCCTTCTCAGAGCTGCTGCCCGAACCCATGAATCCCCTGTTGACCAGGTCCACGTAGCGCTGGTAAGAAATCCGGATAGCGCTGACCAGGTCTCTGGTCTCTGTATGGTGACTGAGCGCGGCCAGGGCATCAAGCCGGGCAAAGCATTCCCGGGCATTGTCGGTAAACAGCTTCCTGAAGGCAGCATCTCTGGTTATGATGAACTTTTTTTCATTGCTTGCCTGCACCAGCAGTGAATTCAAAAGAGACTCAGAGCCTTTCAGAATTTCAGAATCAACGGCAAGGGCAGTGTTGATGTGCCGGTCGAGGCGGTTAAGCTGGATAATGGCATAGAGGCTTATTATCAATACCGATAAAAACATCAAGGCAAAGCCGCTGGCAAGTTTTTGTCTGATGGTGAACTGTGCTGGTCTCTTCATCCCGGCTGATCCCCGCGTTGCTGCAGGAAGATAATAACACCATGCACTGAAATAATCAAAACATCTTCAATCCCGGTTTTAAAAATGCCCTTACATTTCAATTTATTATGGGATATATACATATTGTTTTATCTGCAATCTCACCTCGATAGCGCAGGAAGGAGTTACTGTAAATGTTAGTGCTTGGATTTTTAGGAAGCCCCAAGGTCAACGGTCACTGCTCAAAGCTTCTCAGAAAAGCGCTTGAGGGCGCAGAGAGCAGGGGCGCGGTCACCAAACGTTTTGATCTGATAAAGCTCAACATCAAATACTGCAAGGGATGCAACACCTGCTATCGCAATAATCCCGGCCTGCTGATTGGCAAGTGTCCCCTCAAGGATGATGTGGCGGCCATACTGAAAGAGTATGTAAAAGCGGACGGCTATATCTTTGCCTCTCCGGTGTATGATGCCAATGTGACCGCCCTGATGAAAACATTTCTTGAGCGAACAATCATGCTCTCCTACAAGGCGCCGGATGCGTACGGGAAGCTTCCGGAGTCACGCTGCCCGGCGAACTTTAAAAAGAAAGCGGCCTTTATCGTTACCGGCGCTGCGGTGGATGAATACAAGGAGGTTATGGCAGACCCCTGCTTTGACTCCATCGAATCGCACCTGATGATTGCGCAGGTTGATACCGCCCATGAAATGTACGTGGGCGGGGTTGAAAACATAACCGGGGAGCGGTTCGCGGAACGGCTCGATGAAGCATACAAACTGGGAGCGCACCTGGTCGATGAAATTGAGAAGGAACTCAATGCAGGCTGAGCTGCTGCCGTCGCTGTAAACGCTTCTATTCGAAAACCTTCTTTATGGTCCTGAATACTTCCTTCTGCGGATCGGGCTGCAGCGCCAGCCGGTCGCGCAGGAACTTCTCTATGTCGCGCGCCATTTTCTGGGGCGGCAGCTTTCGCGCACAGAGATAGGAAATATTTTCAACCAGCTCATCTTTGAACTGCCGGTCAATCCGGGCGCCAGGGGAGATAGCCCCGTGCGCCTGAAGAGCTTTTATAATTTTTTCTGCCTGCTCTGCTTTGGAAGGCGCTTTCTGCCGCTGCGGAATAACGGTTCTTTTTATAACAAACTCAATAAAGGAAGCACTGTCCTGCCGGTCGCAGCCCTGGACCTGAACTTCCCGGTCTGATGAAACAATACGCGCGGGGATATGCAGTGCCACGGCGTCTTCGCCGCATTCGCGGATCACCTCATCTGCCGTGCGCGGCGCGGAGTACCGCACAACCAGGCTTCCCCCGCCCATTGATTCTACAGCAGCAGCACCGTCCCCATCAAAGACCAGGATCCATTCCTCCCCGTTCCTGAGAACTCCTCTGCACAAATCGACGAGCCAGTCCCGGGCTTTTTGATTTCCGTGCACCTGCTCAATGCCTTTGCTCTCCGGATTTGTTCTGATTATATTATAGGCGTCGATGATAATGCGCATACCATCCTCTCCATAAAAACATGCTGCTCTGTTCAATCCAAAAATATCATCATCAAAATATAATTAGCACATGCTATCATAGAACTACAGAAAATTACCGGATGCAGAAAAACGGAATAATTCATGGGCAGCAGTAATAATAGTGCTTGCTTTTCATATATAGCCATGATAATTATTTTTTTCAGTACACCGTTGTTGAGTTTTTTTAGATCTCAAGCAGAACATGTTTGTTTTAGTAAAGCTGGAGCATAGAACCTGTAGCAGAAAAATATAATCGCACCTATGGTGTTTCGCTCGAACCGTGGCTGCGATTTTTTTATTGCGGAAGAACTCACGTTGGCTGTACTTATTCTATTCCGCCTCAGTGCGGATTTGTAACAACATTTAAGATTAAGAAAGGATTTTTACATGGAAAACGGAACAGTAAAATGGTTTAATGGGAAAAAAGGCTTTGGGTTCATTGAACGGCAGGGCGGTGATGATGTATTTGTTCACTACTCAGCCATAGCCGGCACCGGGTTCAAAAACCTGAACGAGGGTGACCAGGTCACCTTTGAAGTCGAAAACGGCCCGAAGGGTCCCCAGGCAGTTAACGTTAGCAAAGTCTAACTATCATTCCTGAACAGAAATCCCAACCTAACGAGCGATAGGTTGGGATTTTTTATTTCCGAAAAAGAACCTGTGCTATACTGCCACGCATGCTAATCGAGATAATTTATTTCAAGAATTGCCGGATAGCATTGATTATCTGTAAAGAGACGGTATAATTCAAATAAGCGGCTGCATTATTACAACATCTATCATCATACCATGTCAGAGCATTATTATCTAACGATAGCACTAATTCTGCTGATCATGTCAACGGCACTCTTCCTGCTGTTTCGCAGGGAACGGGCGAAGGTGAAAAAGTTTGAGCTGGAAATGACGAACCTATCCGACGTGCCGTTTGAAAAAGTGCCGGAACCCACCCTCCAGGATGAGGGTGCGTATCGTATTGTCGAGGCTGAGCGCAGCAGGGTCTGGAAAAATTTTTCCTCAGAAACGGTGCTGACTGCTGACTATGTTCTGGCCCTTAACCGGGAGCTCGTGGCAAAAATTGCGGCGGTCTATTACCCGGACGCCGAAGAGCCGCTGTATCAGGTGTCCGTGCTGGGGCTGCTGCATCTTTTCAAGCGGGTTGCTGAGCGCCTTGAAGGCTATCTCAACAAGTTTCCGCTCACCGTCCTGCGGGACAGAACCATCGCGGAGATGATGCTCCTGCATAGCGGGTATGTAAAGGCTAAGAAAAACCCGGTGGTAAAATTTCTGGGAAATAAATTTGTAAATACCGCACGAAAATTTGTCTGGGGGGCCTATAATGTATCAAACCCCTGGTTCTACGGCAGGCAGATTGTGTGGGCAGTGGGTAAGGAATTGGGGATGCGCTACCTGCTGACACTCATCTTTACTATTGTCGGCGAGGAAGCGGTGCTGTTATACCGCAGCAAAAAAACAACCATCATCCCCGAAAGCGTTCGGGATTGATGGCGTGTTACTTCTCATTATCCTCAAGCTCTATCTTCAGCGACAGCAACTGCAGCAGGTCTTTCAAGGTCACCATCCCGAGCAAACGGTCGCCGTTCACCACCATGAGGCGCGAGACTCCGCGCTGACTCATCCGGGCAAGGGCTTTTGTGGCATCAGCTTCCTGCTGTATGCAGTTCTCAGCTGAGCATTGCTCCATGACCGCGCTGACGGGGGTGCTTTCCCATGCCTCACGCGGCAGCTCTTTTACCTGCCGGGTGCTAATGCAGCCGGCAAGCCGTTCGCCTTCCACTACCGGAAACATTTTATAGTGATAGCGGTATACTATACGTAGTCTTCTATCAGTTCCCGGATGGTGATATGGGGCGGCACGGTCACCGGGTTTAAGCGCATGAACCTCCCTACCGGCTCACCCTGTAAAGCCCGCGTCATAATCACCTGCTGGTAGGACATGTCAGCAGCGCGCTTAATGAACATGCCGATTATTATAAACCAGAATCCCCCGATGAAATTTCCCCACATCACAATCAGGGCTCCCGTAATAATCAGCAGCACGCTGAATACTGAACCGGCGCGGGCTGCTATTCTGGTTGCCCAGCGAAGATTATCCTTCCAGCCCCAGAGCGCTGCCCGCAGGATGCGGCCGCCATCCATGGGAAAAGCCGGTATGAGATTAAACACAGCAAGCACTATATTGATCGAGGCAAGATAATCTATGACCGCTGTTATCAGCTCCGGCCACTGATGGTACTTCCCGAAAAAGGCAACTCCATAAAATACCAGGCCAAGCAGCACGCTGGAAGCAGGCCCTGCTGCAGCCATCAGCAACTCTGTTTTGGCATTCTCAGGCTGCTCCTCCATCTCTGCAACGCCCCCGAAAATAAAGAGCGTTATGCCGCTGATGGGCAGCCCGTACTGTTTTGCAACCAGCGAATGGGAAAGCTCGTGA
>JAPLIX010000449.1:11254-16027 GCA_026388865.1 Pseudomonadota bacterium
AAGATGATTGAAGCAAACAGGCCGATGGCTCCCGCTGCTCCCATCAGCCAGTAGTAGCTCTGCGGATATGTTTCATTCAGGGTAGACGGGAACCGCCCCTTGGCGAGCGACCAGGTGACAAGAACTGCAAGCACCACCCAGCTCATGTCAACCCGCACGGCAAAACCAAACAGCTTAAAAAGTGTTATCCGGTTGCCAAACATACGAGCACTCTGCGTTTTATCTCTGTTGTCTGTCCTCTGTGTTCTGTCTTCTTGTTTTACGCCTTCCTTACCCGGCACAGCGATGACTTTAATCCCGGGAAACCTGAAATGGGATCGCGCTGCGCATGGTCGGTGAGCAGATTACAGTCTGCATGACGCCAGCCATGAGGCAAATGCACGACTTCGGGGAGGATGCCCTCTGTCACCCGGGCCTTCATGGAAATGCTTCCCCGCGGTGATTCCACGATCGCCGTATCACCGTCATAAATCCCGCATTCACGAGCTGTTTGCGGGTTGATTTCAAGCCAGGGTGCGGGGAGCAGCTTGTTCAGGCTTGGGATGTTTCGGTGCTGGGAATGCAAATACATGGGCTGCCGCGCGCCCGTGGTCATGGTGAGCGGATACTCCCGGGCAACCCCCGGAGTGCTCACGATGCTTTCCATGGGCTCACGATACACCGGCAGCGGGTCATAGCCGTTTGACGCCAGCGATTGAGAATAGAGTTCTATTTTGCCGGAGAAGGTATAGAAACCATTTTCAAGAAATTTACCTGGAACAGCTTTCTCCATAATCCCTTCAGGATGTTTTTTGAGCTCTTCATAGCTGTAGCCGGCTGACTGCAGCAGCAGGTCTGCCGCCTCGGCAAATCCGCTCCAGGGAAAATGTTTTTCATACCCCATGCGCTTTCCCAATTCCCACCAGATTTTCCAGTCAGGCCAACACTGGCCGCCATCCACTGCCCGGTTCTGCAGGTTGAGCGGCATGGTTGCGATTTCGTCGCGCTCCAGGAAAAAAGCCGCCGGCAGCACCACATCGGCATACTCTGCGGTTTCCGTCAAAAACTGATCAATCACGGCCATAAACTCAAGCTTCTGAAACGCCTCTTTTACCCTGCCGGTATTGGCAAGCTCCGGTATCGGCGCACCACCGGCAACGATCATCGCCTTTATGGGGCTCTCATCTGTTGCAAGCATTTTTTCAATGACCACCAGTGCCTGCGCCTGGTTGATCATGCTCACAAACATCGGGTGTTCTTCCATGCCGATGGGGCTTCCGGCAGGGGCAGGAATGTCTTCAGCATCCTCCATGGAGAGAAAAATTGGAGATAGAAATGTATTGCCGCCCAGCACATCGATGTTTCCGGTGATAGACAGCAGTATTGAAAGTGCCCTGATGGTCTGTACCGTGTTGGTGTGATGCTCAAGACCGTTACCGTTCATGATGCTTGCCGGTTTAACCGCTGCAAACAGGCGTGCGGCTTGTTCAATCGCGCTCCGGGGAACCATGGTGATCTTCTCTATTTTCTCCAGGTCATAGTCCCTAAGCATTTCCTTGAGCCGGTCAAAGCCGGCGGTGTGCTTTTCAACATAGTCCCGGTCATAGAGGTTTTCATCAACAAGGACCCGCATCATGCCCAGCGCCAGCGCGCCGTCAGTGCCCGGCCGGGGCTGGAGGTGTATATCGGCAAGCTGAGCAACATCCGGGGTGCGCGGGTCAACTACAATAAAGCGCACGCCCTTTTCCTTCAGCTCTTTTAAAAGCCGCATGCTGCGCGTGTTGCAGCCTTCAAGGCTGCCGCTGGCAAAGGGGTTGGCGCCCCAGATAATGACGCACCTGCTGTTCTTTACATCTGCCATGGGCAGGCTGCCGAAGGTGGTTATGCCGCTTAAGAGCTGCGGTATAAAGCATTCGCTCGCAGCAGAGCAGAGGTTTGCCGTTCCGTACCGGGAGAGAAAGCGCTTCATGGAAAACATGGCAACGCAGTTTTTAAGGTAGGTCTGACCGTGATAGACCGCGAGGCTGTTGGCGCCGTATTGTGCTTTTACTGCCGCAAGTTTCCGGGAAATGATACCCAGTGCTTCATCCCAGCTTACCGCAATCCACTTTCCGTCAACCTTTTTCAGGGGAGTTTTCAGCCGGTCAGGAGCATACAAAATATCCTTTGCTGCCCTGCCCTTCACGCACAAATCGCCGCGGCTGCGCAGGTGCTCTTTAAAACCTTCCACTTTCTGCACCGCATTGTCTTTGACTGTGACCTGCATGCCGCAGGTCTTTTCACAGATGCCGCAATAGGTTGTAACTACTGTTTCCATCATGTATCCCTTTTTCATCACAGATCACACAGAGCATCTCTGCGTTCGCTGTGCCGTCTGTAGTGAATTATTTTTTACTTTCTGCCGCTTTCTTGTTTTTTTCTGCAAGCCGGATTTCCCTGCGCGCCGTTGCCTGGCGGTTGCGCCGCTGGTCTTCTTCCGTTTCAAGGATGAGCGGCGGCACCCGGGAGGGCCGGCCGTTGCGGTCCAGGGCAACAAAGGTGAGATAGGCAGAGGCCGTGTGCCGGACCTCTCCGGTGAAAAGATTTTCCGTTTCCACCCGCACGCCAACCTCCATAGAGGAGCGTGCCACCATGTTCAGGCTCGCCTTGAGCGTGATAAGGTCACCAATAAAAACCGGGTAGTGAAATATCAGGCTGTCAATTGAGGCCGTGACCACGTTGCTGCGGGAATGCCTCATGGCAACAACGCCCCCCGTCATGTCGATGTGCTTCATAATGATGCCGCCGTGCACATTTCCCGCAGGATTTGCATCTTCCGGCAGCATCACGTAGGAAATGGTGACGCAACTGTCCTTGATACATTTTCCTTCCATAGGGCCTTCCCCATAAGCTGTTAGCTGTTATCTTACGGCGATCAGCCGTTTCAGTATTTGTATGTAGCATTAAATTTTTCTTGCTGTCAAAGATTAATTAAAAGATACTGAGGCCGCAGGGTTTGTGTTTTAAAAAAGCTACTCTGAAAAGCGTAATTGAAGACAACGTCACTTTTTTTTATTTGACACCTACGGCTCTTCACCCTATACTCAGCCAATCTTCGAACCAATTGACACTACAGAAACAAGTTAAAGAGTTACGAGTGAAGAGTCCTGGAGTGGTTGACTCTTAAACTCCTCAACTCCCCCACTCATGAACCCCTACTCTCCGGGGTTAATCTTTGCATTAAAAGGAGCGGCAATGGGATCAAATGAAAAACAGATACGGCAGGCGCAACAGCAGCGGTTTGTGCGCAAACTCGCTGAGCGAAAAGCAGCACTGATTGAACAGGGCGTGGCCCAGGAGAAGATACGGAAAGACCGGGTAATAAAACGCCTGCTGTCTGACATCAAGAGAAGCTCCCAGGCAATAGTCTCAATAGAGGCACGGGCCAAGACCATCGAACAGGCCAAACTGCAGAGGCAGGAACGGGCTGCACAGGCAGCAGCAGCCCCCAAGGGTAAAAAGGGGAAAGCCGAAGCCCCGCCGGTGAAAGAAGGCAAAAAAGAAAAGAAGGAGAAGAAGGAGAAAAAAGAGAAGAAAGAAGCTGAAGCATAACCATCCTGCTTACCTGCATACGAACAGAAAGGATTTGCGCAGTCGGCACAAGTCCTTTTTTTGCGCTCACATAGTTCAATTTATAACTTTCCAGAAAAAAACATTTAATGAAAGAAATAATTTGCTGGCTATTTATTTGCTGTTCTAGTAAAATAATCCTGAGGGAAGGTTAGGCCATCTTTTGTCAGTACCGTAAGTAAAAAACACCTTGACACTGAGGGGGTATAACCTCAATCGCTTTTCCCCGGCAGAGGTTAAAAACTAGCAACAACCATCTTTTTAAATGTCAAACCGGTTTACACAAAGGAGGAGTTGCAATGGAGGAAAATAAGCTTAAAAGAAGATCGTTTCTAAAAATGGGCGGAGCTGCCCTGGCAGGTATGGCACTCCCCTTCAAATCCAGTCGGGCGGGTGCGGCAATCAGCACCAATCTCGTCAGCGGGGGTAATTTCTGGGTCAATTCCGGAACCTCGCAGGAATATTTCCGGCACAAGGTCGTCAATACCAAGTTTGTGCAATCTGATAATATAATCTGGGCAAAGGTGGACGGCTGGTGGCAGAAGTATCAGCTGGCCGGGTATAATTCCGATTTTTTTAACTGGTATGTTGATGATCTGTTTAAATGGTATGATATAATTTTTACTGAGGGGAAGGTCCCTCCAAACGGCGGACACCATACTCCGGCAATTTCAACCTACAGCCGGCGGGGAGTTGGTCGCGGGGACAGCAATTTCCATCTGAACAGCGCGTTCAAAAGCACGACATTAGCCCCCAAAGCCGGAGAGAATATGGATTATTATCTTCAGGTATACAAGCAGGCCCTAAGCGGTGATATGAGCACCTATTCGCTTGAATGGAAAAAGAATCTGATGAGGAATGAGGATTTCTGGGATCACAAACTTATTATCGCTACAGACCTCTATTCCGGACAGGGTCCTTTGACGGCTACACCGAGCAAAGGTGAGGTTGATGTGGAAACTACCTTTGGCTTTAAGGAAAGCCACTATCTCCTCAATACCATGGTGAACCCTGTGGCAAACATGCTTTATCTGGACAGCTTCACTTCAACTGCAGCACCCGTCTGGGATTTTCGCGGCATAGTTGCCAATACCCACTGGAAGAATCCTGATACTGATGAACAAACGCTGTTGCATCAACAGTACCGGGAATGCGTGATGCTCCCCCACCAGCTGCAGAACGGCC
>JAPLIX010000066.1 GCA_026388865.1 Pseudomonadota bacterium
AATTTCAAAATCACAATGTTTTAAACCGGGGAATAGCCGGGATTTAAGATTGGAAATTAGGATTTGTTTAGAATTTAGAAATTGAGTTTTAGGATTTCAATTCAACGTAAAGGTTGCAGTCAGCATGTCTATTCGGAATAAGGAACCCATCATCAATGTCGGTCTTATTGAAGATGTTCCCGAGATCAGCTTTGAGCTGCTGGGAGAATTTCATCTTGAGAATATCGTTCTCAAGCCGGGAGCATACCGGGTCTTCTGCGAGGGAGAGCTTCTGTGCCTTACCATTGCGGACGGCGCCCGGATTCATCGCGCCAGCAGTCTGCAGCTCTTGCCATCAGTTCCTGAGAGCGCATTATTTACCCTGCACGAGGTGAAGATCGGTAAACTTTTTCACTGGGAACGGTCGCTGGTCCAGAAGTTCAAGGGAGCGCTGCATTTGATGATGCCCTCTCCGGGGCACATCATTGCCATCAACAGCATAAAACTCGAGACTTACCTTGCAAGCGTCATATCATCCGAGATGAGCCCGGAGAACAGGATAGAGTTTTTAAAAGCCCACTGCATCTGCTCCAGAAGCTGGCTCTTAAATCAGCTCGGCCGCAAGGATACTGAGCAGACCGCAGGTCACAAGGCGGATTATACTGCAGCTGAAGTTATTTCCTGGACCGGCCGCGAAGCGCACCGGGATTTTGATGTGTGCGCGGATGACCACTGCCAGCGCTACCAGGGCCTGGGGCGGATAAATGCCGCGGCAGAAGAGGCTATGAAAGAGACGCGGGGACAGGTCCTGGTGCATAATGGTGAAATCTGTGACGCGCGCTACTCAAAGTGCTGCGGAGGAATAACAGAAAAATTTTCCGTTGCCTGGGATGATACGCCTGTCCCGTATCTGGAAAGTACTGCCGACGCGCAAGTACCATCCCCTCCGCTGATGAGCGAGGGAGATGCGCGGCAGTTTATTATGTCACGGCCTTCGGCATACTGTAATATCGAAGACAAAACAGTTATAAAAAAAATACTTCCTGATTTTGACTGCGAAACCAAAGATTTTTTCCGCTGGCGGATTGATCTGCCGCAGGAAGAACTGCGCGCGCTGCTCCTGTCAAAAACCGGCGTTGACTTTGGCGAGATACGGGCACTCGTGCCCCTTGAGCGCGGCCCTTCGGGAAGGCTCTTTAAAATGAATGTGTGCGGGAGTCAACAGGAAAAAATTATCGGCAAGGAGCTTGAGATCAGGCGCATTCTCTCCCCCACCCATCTGCTCAGCTCGGCTTTTATTGTTGAGCCCTATGGCAGCGCCGGAGAAGTTCCTGCCGGTTTTACGTTACATGGCGCGGGCTGGGGGCACGGCGTGGGCCTGTGCCAGATCGGAGCAGCCGGCATGGCAGAGCAGGGGAAGACCTGCGAGGAAATCCTATCTCATTATTTCAAGGGCGCACATCTCACCACCCTCTATTAATCGTTTTCAGCCTTGATAACCCACTCTCGAACAACCTCAATGGTCTTGTTATGACCGTGCATACAGAACTTCTCCTTCTCTCGCAGCCGGTCTTTCTATGGTGCCAGCAATTTCTTTTCGCCATTCAAATTCTTCGGGCGTGCTTACAATAATATCTTTCGGTATATGGATATCGTGAAGGGCCTCTCGAATATTCAGCCTGATCTTTCTTTTTGAACCTTTTACCGGCATGACAACAAGCAAATCTACGTCACTGTCCTGTCCCCCTTCACCCCGGGCATGAGAACCAAAAAGAATAATTTTTTCCGGATTGAACCGGGCAACTATTCTGTCCGCCATTTCGATGATCTTTTTGTGAACCGTTGACTTTTTCCTCATATTTTTCCCTTTTTCCTGGCACGGCG
>JAPLIX010000464.1:0-2264 GCA_026388865.1 Pseudomonadota bacterium
TTATAACCGTTGACAACATATCCAAAAAATTTTGTAAATCGCTCAAGCGTTCGATGCTCTATGGCGTGCAGGATATCCTGCATAATATCGCCGGCCATGCTGCGGACACATCCGGGCTTCGGCCGGATGAGTTCTGGGCAGTCAACGGGGTAAGCTTCAGCCTTGAACGGGGAGAAACCTTGGGGCTCATAGGTCCGAACGGTTCGGGGAAAAGCACGCTGCTGAAGATGCTCAACGGTATTTTTATGCCTGACAGGGGCAGGATTACCATATGCGGGCGTGTCGGGGCATTGATAGAGGTGGGGGCCGGCTTTCACCCGATGCTTACCGGGCGGGAAAACGTATATGTAAACGGTGCCATATTAGGCATGAAAAAATCTGAGCTGGATAAAAAATTTGACGCGATTGTCGATTTTGCAGGGATACCTGAGTTCATTGATACACCGGTAAAACACTATTCAAGCGGGATGTACGTGCGGCTTGGATTTGCCGTAGCCATTCACTGTATGCCCGATATATTATTAATAGATGAGATTTTAGCAGTTGGTGATGAAGGCTTTCAGAGTAAATGCTTTAATATTATGGGTCAGTTGAGGGAAAATGGCACCTCCATTGTTCTGGTTTCCCATAATATGCATACGGTCAGCACGTTTTCGGACCGGGTTATTCTGTTAGATAGGGGAAAAGCAACTGAGTTTAAAAATGTTGCAGAGGGAGTTAAAGAATACAGCAGGCTCTTTCAAACGTCTAAAGATATGAATATGGAAAAAATCTGCAGCGGCAATGATGCTATCAGATTTTTTGATCCGGAAATCCCCAGGAGGAACTTTGCCCCGGGAGAGTCGTTTTCCATTACGCTCCCCTATGAATCCCTCATTGCATATCAAAATGTTGAAATTGACACGGCAATTTTCGGTGACACTATGCAAGGGCTCTATTTTCAGGCAACGAATGCAGCTTACCAGCAGCCCCTAAATTTACTCCGCGGCAGACACACGTTAAAAATAATGATACAAAATATTCCACTCAATAATGCCAGTGTTAAAATTGCTATTGCTGTCTGGGCTGAAAAACGAACCAGCCTGTTATTCTGGTGGCGAATTCCCGTTGAATTTATTAGCGTTGCACACTCAACGGGCAAGAATTTTCTGCTTGTCACCTATGGGGTAGACTAACGGCATGATACCATGGTTTAAAAAATCGAAACAGGTTAGTGTAGCCAAAGATTTATATAATCGACCAATAAAAATTACCCATGGAGAGCAGACGTTCATAGATCCTGAGGTAATTATTGATGAACCAGAGCGTGTTTCGATTGGCACTGACTGTATTATTCGTAAAGGGGTTGTTCTGCGGCCGGAAGGAGGAGAAATCGTTATCGGAGATAATTGTGTCATAAATCATTACAGTACATTGCATGGCAAGGGGGGCATTTATATTGGAGACTGGGTTATCATTTCCCCTCATTGTGGATTTTTTGCGCAAAACCATACCTGCAGTGAATTCAATCTGCCCATAACCAGACAGCCCAATACCGGCAAGGGAATATATCTTATGGGTGATAACTGGGTCGGGTCGCACGCAGTGGTTCTGGATGATGTCACGATAGGAAAGGGAGCAGTGATAGGCGCCCACGCTACACTCACAAAATCGATTGCCATGGCTTCAATCGCTGCAGGGACTCCGGCCAGAATTATAAAAAAACGCTATAATGGTCCGTGGGATTTTCAAAAAGAAGAACGAGCAGCCCTCAGGGGAATGCCCCGCGATATTGAAGCGCATGTACAGGAGCGGGCACGGCTGCTGAAGCAGTTCATATGCGCCGAGGATTCGGTGCTTGATGTGGGATGCGGCGAAGGAGTCATTACCTCTACGCTGGCAGAAAAAAATCCGGCTATCATCGGCTGCGACTATTCACCAGAAGCTCTTAGTCAAGCGCAACAGAATTTCCCCCGCATCACGTTTGTTTACTCAAATGCGACCCACCTGCGCTTTGCTGATGAGTCATTTACGCGCGTCATCTTTTCTGATGTCGCAGAGCATTTATTGCCGCAGCAATGCAAAAAAAGCTTATCAGAGATACAGCGCGTTTTGCAGCGCGGCGGGAAATTAATTATGGCCACACCCCTTACCGGGCAGAAGACCAATACCTCTACCTACGCGCACCTGTATGAATATTCGGCGGATGAGATGCACACGGTGCTGAGCGAATTGTTTTATGATGTGCAGCTTGTTGATAAAACATTCGGATTGTTTATCGCTCA
>JAPLIX010000464.1:2336-12837 GCA_026388865.1 Pseudomonadota bacterium
CCTCTGCTGCACCCCGGCAAAGCCCTTTTTCAACAGAAGAAAAAAGGCCGCCGCTGGGAATAGGCTCTCTTATAGCGCTTTTAAGAACTGAAGGGCATAAGGTCCTTTTTATTGATAATTATTTAAAACCGGTTTCCTTCATTGAGCAGGGATATCTGCAGAAAAACCATGTTGACTGCCTCGGTGTCTATGCAAACACCATCTGCTGGCAGGACACGCTGCGTATCCTGCGGGCGATTGAGAAGTTGCGCAAGCGGGGCAGTTGGCGCGGCAAAATTTTAGTGGGAGGTCCACACACCTCAGCTGCCCCTGAAACCATTCCTGCATTTGTCGACCATATAGTACAGGGGGAAGGCGAAACAGCGGTCTTGGAAATTGCGAGGGGCAGGGTCAATGAGCGCATAGTAAAAAAAGAAAGAAGGACTAATCTTGATGCCCTTCCATTTCAGCCCTGGGACATTTTTGCTCAGATGCCGTATGATTTTTCATGTCAATGGCTAAGCGTAAAGCCAATTTTTACCCTGAACACCAGTCGCGGGTGCCCTTTTAATTGTACATTTTGTTCCGTGGGGTCAATATGGGGAAAGCTCTATACCTATTACTCTGCTGAGAGGATCATCTCGGAAATAGACTACCTCGTCAAAACTTTTGGTGCCAAAGGAATTTATTTCCGGGAAGACAATTTCACGCTGAAAAAGGAGCGGGTCATATCGTTTTGTGAACTGCTGCTGAGAAAAAACATGCCCATACAATGGATGTGTGAAACGCGCATTGATACCCTCGATGAAAATCTTCTTACCCTTATGCGCCGCGCAGGATGTGAGGCCCTCTATATTGGTGTTGAAAGCGGAAGCCAGAGAGTGCTTGATTTTTTAAAAAAGGGGATTCGCGTTGAGCAAGTCGAGAATATTTTCCGTCTTTGCCATACCATAGGCATAAAGACCTGCGCGAGCTTCATAGTTGGCATTCCTACTGAAACTGAAGCAGAACGAGCAGAAACAATAGCTCTGAGCAAGCGCTTGCAGCCCACCACCTCATGGATTAATGTGTTTGTTGGCATTCCCCGCAGCCCTCTCTATGAGTACGTTTTAAAAAATCACCTGTATGAGGATATAGATACATGCGGACTGGTATACTTAAAAGGACATAACCAGCTGGTGGACCAGTTTTATCGGGGTGATCCAAAGAGAAAAATCCCCGGGCACCCCGCAGACCAAATAAAGACAGCTTTAAAAAATTTTCTTCTCAGCGTTTGCGGTAAACAGCCTAAGAGGGCGCATTAAACTATCTCTTATGAGTATACATGCCGGCCATAGTCCGACCGTATCAGTGCTGATGAGCGTATACAACGGGGAACAGTTTCTCGGCGAAGCGGTGGAGAGCATCCTCGATCAGACGTATCGTGATTTTGAATTTATCGTTGTCAATGATGGATCAACAGACGGCACCGGAAAAATACTGGAAGCATATCATGATAAGAGAATAGTTTTAATACATCAGCGGCATGCCGGTTTAACAAAGGCCCTCAATCAGGGGCTGTCCATGGCACGTGGTGCATATATTGCCAGAATGGATGCAGACGACATCTCGCTGCCGGAGAGGCTGGAAAAACAAATTGCGTTTCTGGAAGACAGCCCGGCTGTTGGCCTTATTAGTTCTCATTTTTATGTAATTGATCATGAGGGGAAACAGGTCAGCCTGTGCCAGCCCCCTGTTGCGAATGAGGTATTACAGAACGCACTGCTCACTGAGAACCAATTCTGTCACGGGGCAGCAGTGTTTAGAAGCGACTGCATAAAAACGGTTGGAACATACCGGGACTTTTTTAAATTTGCCCAGGATTTTGATTTGTGGCTGCGTATTGCCGAAAAATACCACTGTGGCAACCTTGGACTTCCGCTTTATAAATGGAGAGGTGATACGCGCTCGCTGTCGCTCAGTTCCCTGAAACAGAAAGACAATCAGTTTGTTTACGCAGCCTTTGCCATTCTGCTGGCACAGGAGCGGCGGGCATCAGGGATGGATCGTCTGCAGCAATATCCTGAAAGCCATTGGGATTTGAAAAATAAATTGAGCTTTAATGCACGAAGAACCATTTTATCACCGCTTTATTTCATGACGAGCAAAGGTTTGCATAGAAGGGCAGATATTTCCTCGGCTCTCATGCTTGCCCAAAAAGCCCTTTTGTGTAATCCTTTTTCGTGGAGAATTTGGAAACATCTCGTATATATGACGATTTTAAATTATTTAAAATAAACTGATAAATAACATGCCGTATTACCATTAACGCTCAAATTTTCCATACAATGTCTTATCCAAATGAACCCATAATAAGCATTATTATTCCTACCTGCAATCGAGCACAGTTCATCGCACACACCGTAGACAGCGTGCTTAATCAAACATATAAAAATAATGAAATTATTGTGGTTGATGATGGCAGCACGGACAATACCAGAGAGGTCCTGGAAACCTACCGGGATAAAATTAAATATATCGTAAAAAGTAACGGGGGCGTCTCTTCTGCGAGAAATACAGGCATACAGGTATCTCAAGGGCAGTATATTGCTTTTGTTGATGATGATGATCTGTGGCTTCCAGAAAAACTTTCACTGCAGGTGCATCTCATGGAGAAAAAACCAGCAGTGGGGTTGGTTTATTGCGGTTCCATTAAAACAAAAAAAGATGGAGAATTTATAGGTGAAATAAGGCCGGAAAAGAAAGGGGCTATTTTTAATGATTTGGTGTGCAGCAATTTTATCGTTGGCTCAGCTTCCGCTGCTATGGTTCGTCGAGATGTTTTTTCCAATGCCGGATATTTTGATGAAAACCTTTCCCCCTGTGCAGACTGGGATTGCTGGATACGCATTGCGCAGTTCTATGAAATAGACTACGTAGACGCGCCCCTGGTGAAATTAACCATTCACGACAGCATGCAAAAAAATTTATCTGCAATGGAGAAAGACACCTTTTGTATCCTCGACAAATACTGGCCGGCGCTCGGCAGTGAAAAACAGACGATTGAACGGAAAAACTATATATACAGCAACCACTGTATCAATTTTGCATGGAAGTATTACGGCGTAGGAGACGAGCAATCTTTTAAAAGACTTATAAACAAGGCGCTTGAATACTATCCTTTAAATAAAATATATATTTCGGGGGACGACTTTGCTGTAAAAGAAAAGGCCCTCTCTGAAGTTTACCAGCGTTTCTGGGATAGCCACCCGCTGCTCAGGGCCAGCAGGAAGAAAGCTTTTGCAGCGCAGTATCTGCAGCTTGCGTGGGAATATTACCACCAGGGAGATGTGCGGAATTTTCGCCGGTGCATTGGGCGGATATTTCGTGCATCATTTCCTAAAATCCCTTTACGGCTGTCCATACCATACTTAAAATCATTTTTAGGGAAATCTGTTTCTGAGAAAATACATACTGCACGGCAGAAAATTTTTTAGCCCGACACACTGAAAGATGAGGTCTGGGGCAGCTCATTTAAAAGGGTTATCGGACACGCAGTTTTTTTAACACTATGCTTTTGCGCCGCATTAAGAAAAACCAGAAAATAGCCTTTTGCCTGGGAGACGGGTGCGGGCTGGGAAACCTGCTGCAGGCGCTCACTGCGGTGCAGGCGCTGCATGAAGCAGGACATACTGTTGACCTGTTTCTTTCCGGCACGGCTTACCGCGGCATCAGCGAGATAGTGAAAGGAACGCCCTTTGTGAGAACCATGTATGAAAACACCTATCAAAATAACGAAACGTTCTATGATGTCTGCATCAAGTCGTTTTTATCGGACCACCGGGTGGACAATGCAAAGAAAATCATAAAGCTGAAACCAGACTGGAGCCGGGGCTCAGAGTATGAACTCTACTGCCGGACAGCAGTAAAGCTTGGCGCCACACAATTCAAGCCACCCGCGCTACACATCGCCGACAGGCCGTTTCATCTGCAACCGCGGAGCATTCTCTTCCATGCAGGCTGTTCACAACGAAAGCTGTGGGAGCGCAAGCGATGGCCGCACTATTCGGAACTGGCAGAGCGATTAGTGCAGGATGGCTTCAGCCTTTATTGCTGCGGCGCTGAAGATGAAATCATCCATCACCCGCGCGTCACCGCGTATAACTCCTTGCCGATTCAGGAAACTGCAGCGCTGATACAGCAGTGCGAGCTCTTTGTGTCAAATGACAGCGGCCTCATGCAGCTTGCTGCTGCCCTGCGGAAAAAGCAGATTGCCATTTTTACCGCAACCAATCCAAAGAAAAGTGCTCCGTACTACAATCCGAACAGCTTTATCATAACACCACCAATAACCTGTTTTCCCTGCCAGGGTAACGAAACGGTCTGGGAAAATTGTCATGACTGGCGATGCCGTGAAGCCATAACCGTGGATGCAGTATATCGATTGATAAAAAAGGTAACAGCCGCATAAGAGTGCTTCAAGACATTCCCGCGCTTGGATACGTATGGATAAAAAGATTTCAATCATTATCGTTTCCCATAATTTAACCAGTTGTCTGAAACGGTGCATTACGAGGATTGAGGAACATACTGAAAGGAAACTGGTAGAGGAAATAATTATTGTGGATAATGGGTCAGCCCCTCCGTACCGAAAAGATGATTTCGCGCAAGTAACATCTTTCCCGGTCTCGTTTATGCGCCTGGACACTAATGGCTCTTTTGCGGCCGCCAACAACAGAGCAGTCCGCATGGCAAAAGGATATTATGTATGCTTCATGAATAATGATATAGAAGTAATAAAAGGCTGGCTCCCGCCATTATACCGTTTAATTGAGAGTGATGAGCGGATAGGTGCAGTCGGGCCTAAAATGATTTTCCCGGATGGCACTATTCAGTTTGCTGGCTATGAACGGGATGCTAAAACATCATTCCAGAAACACAAATTCAGAAATGGCAGCATTGAGCATACCATACCAGAGGCCAACTGCCCCGGCCCGGTATCTGCGCTGACCGGTGCCTGCCTGCTGGTGAGACGAGAGGATGCGCAGCTTGATGAGCGATACTGGTATGGCTGCGAAGATGTGGATTTGTGTGTGCACCTGAAGCAAAATGAAAAGGTTATTTTTTATCAGCCTCAATCAGTGGTTATTCACCATGAGGAAACCACGCGGGCAAGCGGCCTCATTGCGATTGATTTTGAAAAAAACCGAGCGCTGTTTAAAAAAAAATGGGGCAGAAACTGGGAACAGCTGCTGTGGAAGGTCGTTACCTGACCGCAGCCCATAACCAATCACCTGTGGAGAGCACTGTTTGTGAAAATTGGTTTTTTCTACGTTCCGTACTATCCGCTAACCACGAGCAGGTCAGTGCATGGCTATCAGCTGGTTAAGGCACTCAGGAAAAGGGGACATCAGATACTTTCCTGCCTGGGTGACGGTAACCCGGACTGCATAAATTTTGAGCGAAGCAAAAGCGGCGCACTGAAACTTGCCCGGCAGGCTGATGTCCTTTATATACGCATTACCGGGCGGCCGGGTCATTCCTTTCTTGAAAAATCCACCCTCCTGAAGTTAATCAGACCTTTTTCTCTGCCGGTTGTATGGGAAATAAATGCCCCTGTGGAAGAGGTTCGGGCGAATATATCGCCCGGCCCGGACTGCGAGGCCCTGATCCGCAGTGAAAACCGCAAGCGGAAAGCACTGGCCCGTCTTGTCGATGCAGGTATCGGAGTCTCTGAAGTTCTTAAAAACTATATTCAGGAATTTTTACATATTCAGAAAGCGTATTATATCCCGAACGGGGCAGATCCGTGTCTGTTCGATGCGTCACGCATGGAGGAAACCGCGCTTGCCCATCTGAAGGATATGTTTAAAATATTCTGGACGGGAAATGCCGGCACCCCGTGGCAGGGGGTTGAGGTAATTATTGAACTGGCGAAGAAAATGCTGACCATTGATCCGGACATTTTATTTGTTCTTATTGCCGGAGACAGCCTGTGGGATTTCCCCGTTTTGAAGAACCTGCTTATTTTAAGGGAAGTGCCCTATGTGGCTGTTCCCCACTATCTCGCCAGCGCGGACCTGTGCCTGTGTCTTTACAAACCCTACGACTGGATTGAATATGGCTTCTACGGGTCTTCGCTGAAGCTTTTTGATTACATGGCGGCAGGTAAGCCCGTTATTGCATCAGACATGGGCCAGCTTTCAGCCGTTATCAAGCATGACGTGAATGGTGTTCTGGTTGGCCAGGATGTGACGAGTATCATCGAACGCATCCGGGAGCTCAAGGGTAATGAACAAAAAAGAAAACTGCTCGGAGCCCGTGCTCGTCAGGATGTAGTCGATTACTATAACTGGGACCGTGTCGCGCAGCAGACAGAAGACGTGCTGCAGGAAGTTTGCCGGGGGTAACCCGCACCCGGCCCTAATGCTTTCCGGTAATGACCACAATGCCGCACTCAAACAATAAAAAAATACTGATGATTATTGGCCTTTTTTATCCCTTTGTTGGCGGGGCAGAACGGGAATGCCAGAAACTGTCAAAAAAATTGCAGGAGCAGGGGTACTCGGTCTCAGTTTTAACTCAATATAGAGATGCTCTTCCTGCCTATGAGGTTATTGATGATATTCCGGTATATAGAAAAATCCGCGGCTGGCACCTGTATGAGATTACCTACATGATCTCTGTTCTCATATTTCTTTTCAGGCACCGGAAGCATTTCGATGTTCTCTGCTGTTTTGGCTTATATCTGTTTACTGCACCAGCGATTCTGTTTGGCCGTGTTACCGGTAAAAAGGTTTTTTTTCGTCTCGAAGGTGCGGGAGAGATTGGAGATTTTGGGAGTATTTCGCAGCTTACGCTGCGAAATTTTATCCTGCGATGCGCACAATGGGCTGACGGCATTATTGCCATCAGTAAGATCAAAAGCTTATGAGCAATGGATTTTCCCGCAGAAAAATTCACCGAATTCCAAACTCGGTTGACACCACTATATTTTACCCCCGCTCTCCGGCACACAGTGAATCAGTCCCCATAATCAGCTATATCGGGCGACTCAGCAGAGAGAAGGGTCCTGATACCCTGCTGAAAGCGATAAACCAGCTGCAGGGTCGGGTAAGCCATTTCAAGGTCTTTATTGTTGGAGATGGTGAACTGAGGCCCATGCTCCAAAACATGGTTCGTGAGTACGGCCTCAAAGACTGTATAAGTTTTACGGGTTCCGTGCCCAATGTAGTGGACTATTACCAGCAGTCCCAGGTAGTAGTTATGCCTTCATACTCGGAAGGAATGCCCCTGGTTCTTCTTGAAGCAATGGCATGCGGTGTTCCAGTCATTGCCTCACGGGTGGGGGGTATCCTGGATGTAATGGGCCTGCCGGATCAGGATGCGCCGGAACCTGAAGGATATTGGATAAGCGAGCGGGGCCTTCTGGTTACACCAGGAAATGAACATGCATTGGCAGCAGCGCTGTATAGACTGATCACCGATCAACAGCTGATAAAAAAGGTCTCTCAAAACGCCCTTGCACATATAAGAGCCGGCTACACCTTGGAACAAGTGATTAAAAATTACATTGGGCTATTTACTGTTAGAAACCCTCGGCAAACTTATTAAGCTCTATAACGTACGCAGCAGCATAAAAACATAGACAGCATTTTTAAAGGGTATGAATTACAAACAACCTGAATTATCCAATCGCAGGTTCGATTTTGGTAAAAACTGGCAACACTTTTCCAGGAAAATTGATGAACTGCGCATTCAGGAAGCAATGAAATCATTAACCAGTATGCTTGAAAATGTTAGTTTGCATGGAAAACTATTTATGGATGTTGGTTGTGGCAGTGGACTGTTTAGCCTTGCAGCGCGGCGGCTTGGGGCACAGGTACATAGTTTTGATTTTGATCCGGATAGCGTTGCCTGCACAACGCACCTTAAAAATAGATTTTTTCAAAATGACACCAGCTGGCACATTGAACAAGGGGATATACTTAATGGGGAGTATATTCAATCAATGGGGCAATTTGATGCCGTTTATAGCTGGGGAGTGTTACATCACACCGGCAATATGCACAAGGCCCTGCATAATGTTGATATGTTAGTTAAGCGAGGCGGGTTCTTATACCTTGCCATTTACAATGACAGTGGCAGAGTGAGCAGAAGATGGCTCAAGATAAAAAAGATATATAACAACTCTCCGCATATAATTCGCTTATTGCTGGTGACGGTAATTGCTTTCCTCCTGGAAGTAAAAAGAGCTTTAGGCAAATTGCTCAGATTAGAAAATCCACTCCCTTGTAACGACTGGAAAAACAAAAAGAAACAGAGGGGTATGTCAGTCTGGCATGATTATGTTGACCTGGTTGGTGGATATCCTTTCGAGTTTGCAACACCGGAGCAGATTTTTTATTTCTATAAGAAAAAAGGGTATATGTTATATCAACTTAAAACGTGCGGCGGTGGTTATGGCTGCAATGAATATGTGTTTAAAAAGTTAGGATGATGGCAAAGGCAGCTGGTCATACCAAGGGGCGCAGTACCTTCTCATCCCCTGCTATCATGATGGTCGTATCCCTCTTTCATCCACATCTCGGAGGGGCCGAGCAGCAGGCGCTCATGCTGGCAGAGCAGCTTATAAAAAGAGGAATGAAGGTAGCTGTTCTTACCCGGTCGTTTCGAGGCCTCCCGTCTTTTGAAGTAATCCGGGGCGTTCCGGTCCATCGCCGGATCAGAACACTTCCCTGGGGGAAATGCTTTGGTTTGAGCTACATGGTGTCAGTGCTGTGGTTTCTCTTCCGCAATCGAAACTCCTATGACATTATCCACTGCCACCTGCTCGGCTTTCACTCTGCTGTTGCTGTTTTGCTTAAGTGGCTGTTTGGTAAAAAGACCATCTCGTTAGTCGGCGCCACCGGACCTGTCAGCGACTTTTTACAGATGAAAAATATTTTTATGGGAAAGCTCTTTTTACGGATGATTTTCCGATCAGACCGCCTCGTAATCCTATGCAGCAAATCCCGTGAAGAAGCGCTTGCCGAGGGATTTTCTCCTGCGCAGCTTGTTTACATACCAAACGGGGTTGATACTGCCTATTTTAAGCCCGGTCCGGATACCGGGAAAAGGGGAAACACCATTGCCTTTATTGGCAGGCTAGATTATCTGAAGGGTGTGGATATTCTGCTTCAGGCGTTCAGCAGGCTTATTAACGCGGGGATACCTGCCCGTCTTGACATCCTGGGGGGGGGGCCCGAGCGCAACAAACTGGAGATGATGTCACAGCAATTAGGCATCAATGATGCGGTAACCTTCCATGGGGCGGTTCACGGAGTTGCGCCGTATCTCCAGCAGGCTGCCATGTTTGTTCTTCCCTCGTTATCAGAGGGAATGCCCAACGTGGTGCTGGAGGCAATGGCCTGCGGACTGCCGGTTGTTGCCACGCGGGTGGGCGGGATTGTTGATATAATTACCAACGGCGTAAACGGGTTGCTGGTTGATGCGCAACACCCCAATCAGTTATATGAGGCAATGAAAAGGCTGTTCACGGACAGGCAACTGGCAGACCGGCTGGGCAGGCAGGCACTCATTACGGTTGAGCAGCAATTCTCGCTTGATAGCATTGTCAATCGCTACATTAGTCTGTATGAGGAATTGCTAGGCTTCCACTGAGCCGCCTTCCCGTGCGCACAGGTGCGTTGAATTGTCTCCCCCCCCAAACAGGACATATATGTTCCGGCATAGCAGGTTGAAACTGTTTCTCATCACATGTCTGTCTTTTGCCGTCTGCCTGATGCTGTTTCACCGGGACCTGGAGCTTTTGTTCACTGGCGATCCTGCGAAAGCACGCACCTTTGAATTATCATTTCATGATCTGCGGGCACCGTCATCTCCCCAGATCGCTGCCTGTGAAGGGTTCATCAATCAAGGCCAGGGGCTTCAATTAGCACCCGGCACCAGCGGTAAAATCATCTTTTCCTTTGATAAAGATATCAACCAGGGAGCGCTGCTCCGGGTATGGTTTTATGGTGACCGGGGCGAGCAGCGGCCCAACGCAATACAAATTTCTACCGATGCAGGGCATACGTTCTCCACCGTTGCCGGTAATGGAAACTTTATTGGCAGCGTGTTTGACCTGACTCCTTTTGTTGCGCAGAGCAGGCAGTTCCTGCTCATGTTTGCGGCAGAAAACAGTTCTCCGTTTACCCCGTCGGTGCTGGATAGGGTGGAGGTCACAACAGGCACAGGGCTGAACGTGCGGCCTTCCTTACCGGAACTTCCCCGGATACTTACCGTATTTTATCTGGTCTTTTTCATCTGTTACGCTTCTTTGCCAAACCGCGCTCCCGCGCGGCAATGGACAGCGCCGATCCTGTGTGCCGGTATCATGTTGCTTAGCGCATATCTTCGCTGGGAAGAGCTGGTCCGCGTTTCAGGAACGCTGCTTGACCCTGATGCCCATGACTACCGCGAGTTTGCAGGAAAAATGAACTTTTTTTCTGCTACAGGGTTTTATTCAGCCCGGTTTGGCATTCGGGAACCGTTTTTTATC
>JAPLIX010000155.1:0-1825 GCA_026388865.1 Pseudomonadota bacterium
TAAGAAAGGGGGACTTTCAACCCCCATTTATGGTTAGGATACTCCTGGTTCCTCTCGTTCCCCAGCCCAGCTTGGGAACCGGAAAAAATGGTGCGCAGTGCGCACCCTACGAAAAACTACGAAAAACTTAATCCTGGCTTTTTGCTGATAGTTGAAAGCTGACGGCTGATTCCTCTGATATAATTTTGCGGTTGCTAAGAGAGAAGGAATAGTGTGATGCTCAGAGAGATTATCAATGCAATCAGAACCTATCCCGGCTTAACCCGAAAGCGGAACATATACCGGATCACCAATATGCTTGCCCCGGTTGCAGATTATGGCGCAACGATTGCTGATTTCGGCGAGGATGCGGCAGCCATTTACCATCAGGGTGAGTTTCTCCTGCTTGCAGCCGACGGCATCTGGAAAGGCCTCATCGAGGCAAATCCCTATGCAGCAGGTAAAGCTTCGGTCATGGCCAGCGTGAATGATATTTATGCCATGGGCGGCCGTCCGCTGGCGATGGTGAATGTCATTGGTATTTCAGCGCCGCGATACTATGAAGAAATAATGCGGGGCATTCAAAAGGGGTGCGAAAAATTCCGCGTTCCCATGGTCGGCGGGCATCTCCATCCGGATTCGAGCGAGGTCTCTCTGTCGGTGTCGATACTGGGTGTGGCAAAAAAACTTCTCCTGAGCACGAATGCCCGTGAAGGCCAGGATATTGTCTTTGCCGTTGACCTTGAGGGCCGGGGCTATCAGTGCAAGCCGGTCATAAGCTGGGATACCAATTCAGGGAAAAATTCACAGCAGGTGCTGGAGCGGCTTGAAGTGCTTCCCTGCATTGCAGAAGCAGAGCTGTGTCAGACGGCAAAGGATGTGAGCAACGGCGGGCTATTGGGCACTATTGCTCTGATGCTTGAAGTATCGGGGAAGGGGGCGCTTATTACTATGGACAGAATTTCAAAACCTGATTTATTTTCCATGACTGACTGGCTGAAAGCATTCTTAAGCTATGGTTTTGTGCTCAGTGTTGATAAGGGAAAAACCGGGTCTGTCATAGCGCGCTTTCAGGAGAAAAACATAGCTGCCGGTGTTATTGGCGAGATTACGCTGGAGAAGCGCATGGTTCTTTCATATCAGGGTGAGCAGGATCTGCTGTTTGACTTTGAGAAAGAGGCAATTACCGGCATCACCACAGGCCTTGATGTCCCGGGATTCAGCTGTGGATAAAACAGTGCGGCACAAAAAAGAGTCGAGCGTCTCCGGGTGCCGATGATTTAATTACGGTCAAATCAAGAGGAGGGTTATCATGTATTGTAAAAAATGCGGGATCGAGATACAAGGGGGGACGGAAACGGTATGTCCGCTTTGTAATATGCCGTTAGAAGAACGTCCTGCAGTACCTCCGGGAGCAGCAGCAGATGAATCACTTGAGGATCTGAAGCTTAAAGAGTTGATCTCTGATATTGAAGGGACGGTTGAGAAATCAATCGGTACTGAGGAAAAGATCGCAGAATCAAAGGAAGAAGAGTTCCGGTTTGACCTGGAAAAGGCACTCACAGAGGACATTTCCGCAAAGTCGGAAAGTGCCGCACCAGCGGTCCCTGCTGGGGCAACAGCCAGTGACTATGAAAAAACCAGGGCTGTCATGGAGCAGACCCTTGCTGCGGCAAAACAGGAACCGCTCCCGATGGAAACTCCTTCACGGCGATCAGCCACAAAAAATATGGCTGCCGTGTTACTTGTTATCGGAGTAATTGCTGCAGGTATCGCCGCAGGGTATCTCTTTTCATCAAAAGAGCCACAGCCAATACGGAAGGCTGTGCCGGAGCGCAACATTACG
>JAPLIX010000155.1:1841-3350 GCA_026388865.1 Pseudomonadota bacterium
CGGAACCTGCTTCTGTGGCAAAGGCACCTGACGTGACGCAGCCTGCGCCGCCGCAACCGCAGCAGCAAGAGATGCCGGCAACAGTAGAAAGCAACCCTTCAGCGCCCCCGGTCCCGTCAGCAGCAGAGCCGGTCAAAGAGCCGGTCGCTGCTGAGACGGTGCATCCCGCAAAACAGGAACCCGCACCTCCTGCAGCTGAACCGGCAAAGACCGCCAGTGAACGGCCACCGGAAGCTGCCCCGGTACCGCCTGCCAAGCCTCCCGAAGCAGAACAAAAAGCTCTCGAGCAGCAGCCGCAAGCTACGCCGAAACCAAAGATGGCGAAAACCCCGGCACCCGGTTCTTATTGCGTTAATGTGGGATCATTTAAACTGAAAGACAGCACCGAGCGGGTATGCGGGGATTTAAAGAAACAGGGCTATGAGCCAACTGTCGAAACAGTGACATTAAAGGACGGAAACACCTGGTACCGGGTAACGGTCGGCAGCTTTGCGACACGTGAGGAGGCAGGCAAATTCGGCAGGGAGCTTGAGAGCAAGACTAAAATAACATATAGTATTCCACATGCCGCAATCTTCATGTACATAGAGTCCGGGACTTCTGCCCCTCGTTCCCTTGTTACAGGTACAGTATCAGCCCGACCGTTAGTCCATAGAGCAGGACACAGATAATGAGCGGCAGGTCATTGAGCAGCACGCGCTCGGGACTGCCCCCCTCATTTTTCTGATGGATGAGATAGAGGTATCTGAAGATCCCGTACAGCACAAAGGGGATGGTATATTTTAACCGGTCAGTGCCGAACTTGCTCACCGTATCTTCTGACACGGTGTAGAGGGTATAGGTGATGACGGTTGATGCAGTAACCACCGAGATCATCTGGTCAAGGAGGTAGGGGCTGTATTCAAAAAGAATCTTGCGGTGGTGGACGGCATCATCTTCAAGCAGCATGAGTTCGTGGCGCCGCTTGCTGAGCGCCAGAAAGAGCGAGAGCAGCATGGCTATGCAGAAGACATCAAGGATAACGACATGCTTGAGCAGCGTTGAATAGGCAATCTGCAGTACAAAATAGATGACGGCGATTATAATGAAGGTGCGGTTCGTCAATGCTGCAGCCCCGCCAAAGGAGAGACAGAACAGCGCGATGGCGGCAATGACAGCAGTTGCCGGTTTTAATTTGCCGGAAGCCAGGGGGCGCTTTGATTTAACCGGATGTATTTTATCCTGCTGGAGATCGAGGAGATCATTTATAATATAGACACAACCCGAGAGCAGGCAGAAGATGGCAAAGGCCGCGATCGCCTTGAACAGCAGGGGGGGAGAAAAAACATTCTGCGAAAAGATCAAAGCGGCAAAGAGGATGAGATTTTTCGTCCACTGCCGGGGCCTCATGCTGCGAAACACGAGGAATGCCGTTGTAGTGCGCATGTGCGAACTCTCTTTCAATGGGCAACCATCCATACCCCCGCGATGATTAAGGAAAAGCCGGCAATCTGTATCGCGGTTATGGTT
>JAPLIX010000113.1 GCA_026388865.1 Pseudomonadota bacterium
TGCTGACATAGAATCGCTATCAGGTTTTTAAAAAAGTAGTTTTCTCCCAGGCTGGTCAAAAACATCCGGATGCAAGGCGCGCGAAATCGTGAGGAATGAGGCGTACGTTACCGTACGTCGCAATGACGAAGGATGAGCGCAACGAAGCAGATGGGTATTTTTCAACAGCCTGCTGGAATAATTATGAGCCTTTGTGATCAGGGCACCCTTTAAAAAAAGCTTCCCCAGCCCCTCTTGCCAAAAGAGGGGCATTGTTTATACAAAGGATTAATTCTTGGAGCGGATTTTATATTACAACGGTGTTTTTGCGCCTGAAAACAGCGTGTCTATAACGCCATTCAACCGCGGGCTCCTTTATGGTGACGGCCTTTTTGAAACGATGCGCGCCTACAGCGGGCGGGTTTTCCGCTTTGCGCAGCACCTGAACAGACTGGCCGAAGGCCTGCAGGTGCTGCGCATTGAGCCCTGCCCGCCGGCTGCCGATATAGAGCGAGCAGTATATGAGCTGCTGGATCGCAACAAACTGTCTGATGCATCAATCCGCCTCACGCTCTTCAGAGGCGACGGTGAAGGCTTTGAGCCGCAAAACGATCGCGCGTCATCGCTTCTGATATCTGCACGACAGTTTGGTAATTACCGTGCGGAAGATTATGCGCAGGGGTTTCGTGTGCATATGGTTTTTATGCGCAGAAATCTCTATTCGCCGCTTTCGCGTATCAAGAGCATCAACTATCTTGATAACATTCTGGGCCGGTTTGAGGCGCGAGATAACAATGCGCAGGAGGCGCTTTTTCTGAACAGCAACGGCTGGGTGGCAGAGGGTGCAACCGCAAATATCTTTATGCTCAAGAATAAAACACTGATAACGCCGCCTGCTGACGCGGGCATCCTTCCCGGTATCACCCGCGCAGCAGTCCTTGAGATTGCGCGAAGCATCAACCGGGAAGTACAAGAACAGACCTTTTCCCCTGAGGAACTGCTGCGCTCGGATGAGGCGTTTTTAACCAACTCCCTGATGGAGATCATGCCCCTGGTCATGGTGGATGAGCGTCCGGTGGGGAGCGGCATTCCCGGTCCGCTGACAAGAGCCCTGCATCAGCACTACCGGGAGCTGGTAGAAAAGGAATTGCAGCAATCTATATGAAGGTTACCGACGCCCGTTTTATAAAGAGTGTATATCATCTGCCGGATCTGCCAAAGCCGCTGCTCCCTGAGCTTGCCTTTTCCGGCCGGTCAAATGTCGGAAAATCATCCCTTATCAACGTGCTTCTCAACCGCAAAGGCTTTGCCAAAACAAGCTCGACGCCCGGCCGGACCCAGTCTATCAATTTCATGGAAATAAACAGCTCCGTCTATTTTGTGGACCTGCCCGGCTACGGCTATGCCAATGTTCCCCTTGCGGTACGGAAAAAATGGCAGCCCCTGATAGAAGGGTATCTGGCACAGCGCACTACGCTGCGTTTGCTGGTGCTGCTTGCTGATATCAGGCGGGAGCCGCAGGAGGATGAGGAGCTGTTTGTCGCGTGGCTCAAACAGCTTGACATTCCATTATTGGTGATATTAACAAAAATCGATAAGGTTAAAAAAAACAGTCAGGTTACTTCGCTCAGGCAATGGCAGAAGCGTTTGGACATTGATGAAAAAATCGTTTTGTTTTCAGCTGTGACTGGTGAGGGCAAAGAAAAAATATGGCGCTATCTGGACCTGTCGCTGCGCACGGTTAAATAACTTGACTGAGTTCATAGTTTTAATTATAAACTTAATATCTTAAATTAATTTTTTTTATATTAACAAAGAAACGATTACATTAAAAATCATAAAAATTGAGGTTGCCATGAAAGGAATCATTCTCGCCGGGGGACTGGGCACACGGATGTTGCCTTTGACCAGAATTACCAATAAACACCTGCTGCCGGTATATGACAAACCCATGATTTATTATCCCATCCAGACGCTGGTGAATGCAGGGATCAGGGATATTCTCATTGTCACGGGCGGTCATAATGCAGGAGACTTCCTGCGGCTTCTGGGTAATGGTAAAAAAGATTTCGGCCTTGAGCATATCAACTACACCTATCAGGAGGGCGAGGGCGGCATTGCTGAAGCACTCAGGCTTGCGGAGTTTTTTGCGGATCAGAACCCGATCTGTGTGGTGCTGGGGGATAACATTATTGAAAAAAATATTAACCAGGCAGTAAAGAACTTTGAAAAACAGAAATCAGGAGCCAAGATCCTTTTGCAGGAAGTGGCTGACCCGAAGCGTTTTGGTGTGCCCCGTCTGGATGGGGATAAGGTGGTGGAGATTATCGAGAAGCCTGAAGCGCCGCCTTCCCATTATGCGGTTATCGGCATTTACCTGTATGATAACAGCGTCTTTGATATTATAAAAACCCTGAAGCCTTCAGGCAGAGGTGAGCTTGAAATCACTGATGTCAATAATGCCTACATCGGCCGCGGCAGCATGACCTATGAAATTCTTGACGGGTGGTGGACTGATGCGGGAACCTTTGACTCCCTGCTCCGGGCAAGCAACCTGGTGGCAAAAACAGGAGCGAACAACAAATAAAAGTTGTCCCGTGGCCAGGGGGTCGAGGGTCCAAGTTAATGAATTCTAAAACACTGGCAACTTGGAACCCGGGAACCCTCGAATCCTTGGACCCTGCTATAGCTGAGAGAAATATGATTGACGGGGTAAAGACCAAAAAGCTGAAAGTAATCCCTGATGAACGCGGCCGGTTGATGGAGATGCTGCGCTCTGATGATGACCTGTTTATCAAGTTTGGTCAGGTGTATCTCACCACCGCGTATCCGGGGGTGGTAAAGGGATGGCACTATCACCGGGCCCAGACCGACAACATGGTCGTGGTTAAAGGCATGATGAAGATTGTGCTGTATGATGCCCGCACTGCTTCTCCCACCCATGGCGAAGTCAATGAGTTTTTTATGGGAGATTACAATCCGCTTCTTCTGCACATTCCGCCGTATGTATATCATGGATTCAAATGCATAAGCGTGGAAGAAGCGCTGGTCATCAACTGTCCCACCGACGTGTACTGTTACCAGACCCCTGATGAATACCGCGTCGATCCTCATGACCCGTCCATTCCCTACAACTGGTCCCGGAAAGACGGCTAACGCGGTGCCTTGTTGTTAACCTCATAGGGAGAGAGTTGCGCGCATGAAAATTCTTATTACCGGTGGAGCGGGATTTATTGGTTCTAATTTTATTCGCTATATACTGAAAACACATCCTGACCACCGGGTTGTGAATCTTGATGCATTGACCTATGCCGGAAACCTGGAAAATCTGCGCGCTGTCGCTGAAGCTGAAGGCGGAGGCCCACGCGCTCGCTATCAGTTCGTCAAAGGTGACATCAGGGAGGTAAAACTGGTTGACCGCATCGTTGCTGATGGCGTTGAAGCCATTATTAATTTCGCTGCCGAATCCCATGTTGACCGCAGCATAGACAACGCTGGTATTTTTATTGAAACCAATGTCCTAGGAACACAGGTGCTGCTTGATGCAGCGCTTCGGCACCAGGTGCAGCGCTATGTCCAGATTTCAACTGATGAGGTCTACGGGTCTCTGGGGCCGACCGGGAAATTCACCGAGTCAACACCCATTGCCCCCAACAGCCCTTATTCTGCGAGCAAGGCCGGCGCAGATTTGCTGGTACGCTCCTACTATGAAACATTTAAGCTGCCGGCCCTTATTACCCGCTGTTCAAACAACTACGGCCCCTATCAGTTCCCGGAAAAACTTATTCCGCTCTTTATCACCAATGCGCTCAGCGACCAGCACCTTCCCCTCTATGGTGACGGGCTTAATGTGCGCGACTGGATTCATGTGGAAGACCACTGCGCGGCAATTGACTGTGTGCTGCATCGGGGAACCCCGGGCGAGGTCTATAATATCGGCGGCAATTGCGAAAAGACCAACCGTGAAATTACCCGCATCATCCTGCAGGAGCTTGACAAGCCCGAGTCATTGATCCGTTTTGTTAAAGACCGTCCGGGCCATGACCGCCGCTATGCCATTGATTCTACCAAAATCATGCGAGAACTGGGGTGGGCACAGAACTATAATTTCCAGACCGGCATGCAGGAGACCGTTACCTGGTATAGCCATAATCGCGAGTGGTGGACCAGAGTTAAGAGCGGGGAGTACCGGGACTTTTATCAGCGCTGGTATGGAAACCGGTAATTGGATGCGAATAGCAACCTGGTAATTCATTCAACACCGTGCCTGCGCGCTTCTCAACCCTTTCTTAAACATTGACCCATTGCACAACGATGTATGTCTAAAAAAATTTTACTGACTGGTGCCGGCGGCATGCTGGCACAGGATACCGTGGCGGTATTACAACCCTGCTTTGAAGTCATCCCCAGGCGGGAGGAGGAGCTTGACATCTGTAATTCTGAAGCAGTACATGCTGCCATTTGCAGCCTCAAGCCCGATGTGGTGGTAAACTGTGCCGCCTATACTTTGGTGGATGCCTGTGAAACAGAACAGGAAAAGGCTTTTGCGGTTAATGCCGTTGGAGTAAAACATCTTGCACGGGCGTGCCGTAAGGCAGGAAGCCTGCTCGTGCATATCAGTACTGACTATGTTTTTGACGGAACAAAACAAGCGCCGTATACAGAAACCGATATCCCTCATCTGCTGTCGGTATAAGGGCAGTCAAAGCGTGCCGGGGAACAATATGTGCAGGAAATTTTAGAACAGTATGTCATTATAAGAAGCTCCTGGCTCTACGGCAGAGGCGGCAATAATTTTATCGCAACCATTTTACGGCTGGCACAAGACAAAAAAGAGTTAAACGTGGTACATGATCAGCGCGGAAGTCCCACCTGGACCCGGGACCTTTCACGGGCTCTTAAAGCGCTGCTTGATAGTAACGCGCACGGCATGTATCATGTGTGTAACCAGGGGAACTGTACGTGGTATGAATATGCGCTCCGGATAGTGGAGCGCGCAGGCCTTGGGGTAACGGTGCGCCCCATTACGACCGATCAACTGAAGATGCCGGCCCCGCGGCCGTCCTATTCAGTGTTGGATTGCAGCAGGTTTGTCCGTGAAACAGGTATGGCACTGAGGCACTGGGATACGGCGCTCGAAGAGTATTTGCAGGGAGAAGGTACTGTCAAAA